>NZ_JBXAPF010000007.1:0-19854 GCF_058803665.1 Lysinibacillus sp. GW821-FHT14F06 | reverse complement strand
GTCTGAGCAATTCTCTCTTGCACCCGAGCGTTTTTACACTTTACCTGAGCAATTCTCTCTTGCACCTGAGCGTTTTTCCTCTTTGCCTGAGCGATTCTCTCTTGCACCCGAGCGTTTTTTGACTTTACCTGAGCGGGTCTCTCTTGCACCCGAGCGTTTTTCCGCTTTACCTGAGCAATTCTCTCTTGCACCCGAGCGTCTTTACACTTTACCTGAGCGATTCTCTCTGCACCCGAGCGTTTTTCGGCTATACCTGAGCGGATCTCTCTTGCACCTGAGCGTTTTTACACTTTGCCTGAGCGATTCTCTCTTGCACCCGAGCGTTTTTTTACTTTACCTGAGCGATTCTCTCTTGCACCCGAGCGTTTTTACACTTTACCTGAGCGGGTCTCTCTTGCACCCGAGCGTTTTTCCGCTTTACCTGAGCGGATCTCTCTTGCACCTGAGCATTTTTCCTCTTTACCTGAGCGGATCTCTCCTGCACCTGAGCGTTTTTCGTCTTTACCTGAGCGGATCTCTCCTGCACCTGAGCGTTTTTACACCTTACCTGTTTTATATGGGTAACTGTATGCATACTAAACTATGAAAGAGATTGACTTCCTCTTTGTTTATGCGGATTACATACCACTAGTATATAAAGTAAATATGAATAATTGATGCAGATTAGCGTTTTAACAGATGCACTTTTGACCAAAGTATGTCTAATGTAGTTTTATAGCTTGTTGTACCTTTACTCACAAACTAAATCATCGTAAATTAGGTGACAAACCGATAAAAAATTCTCAATATCAGCTGATAAATATTTTGCTAGAAAGTAGCTATTGGACATAATATGAGAAAATTCTTGTACGGAATAGCTATGTAATAAATTCTGTTGATAATCAGCCTCAATGACACTTCTTGGTAAAAAGGCAATGCCAAGTCCATGCTTCACAAAATTTTTAATAACCTCAGTTTGATTAATATGCATGCTTTTATAGCGCTTAAATTGTTGTAATACTTGCTGTATGTCTTGCCAATAGGGTGCATATTCATGTGTTAAAATCATTTCTTGTTGTAAAAGTGTCAGCGCATCCACCTCTTTTTTTATCATTGGAGCAATTAATTGAAGTGGTTCCTGTGCGAGAAGGACAGTATGAAGATCTCGAGTGGAGGTCAGTTTTGATAAACCAATATCTACCTCTCCTGTATAAACCGCCTCTCCTATTTCATTAGACTTTAATAGCTCAATCGTAATTTGTATGGAAGGTTTCTGTCGTTGAAATGTTTGGATAATGGCTGGTAATGTAGAATTGGCAATTTGAGGTGCAACCCCGATCGTTAAATGGGACGTATACCCATGCAAAAAGGATTCCATTTTATGTATTCCTTCATCCACAGTCATTATCATTTTTTCTGCCTTTTGAAAAAAGTAAGCACCAAAACGATTTAGTTTCACCTGCTTCCCCTGTCTATCAAATAAGGTTGTTTGCAATTCCTTTTCAAGATGCTGTATATGCTTTGATACTGTAGATTGTGTAATAAATCGTTGTTCAGCCGTTTCGCGAAAATTTTCAGTTCTTGCAGCAACTAGAAATGTTCTGATCCATTCTGTTTCCATCTCGACGCCCCATTTGTTTTTCATACATTATAACGAAAATTTTTTATATCTTGAAACCTTTTCAAAAAATGAGCGTATGTATAATTATTAATGTCAATTGGAGGAATACAGATGTCGTTTTTTAACAATGTACTTGCAAGTATTGGGATAGGCTCTGCAACGGTTGATACACGATTAGAAAAAACTACATACAGAGCTGGTGAAGTAATGCATGGCGAGATTATGGTACGAGGTGGGCAGACTGAACAGCAGGTCGATACGATTTATTTATCGATCAATACGACCTATATTCGAGAAGCGAATGACAATAAATATACGGAGGTAGCGGCACTACAAAAAATTAAAGTATCTGAGCCATTTGTTATTGTAGCAGGCGAACGGAAAACCTTCCCTATTTCTATTACATTACCATTCGAAACACCGATAACAGCAGGCAAGACCCAAGTATGGATTCAAACAGGACTTGATATTAAAAATGCAGTGGATCCAAACGATAAGGATTACATTCGTGTGCAGCCAACTGAGCTTGCTGCACATATACTAGACGCTATTAGTGCACTAGGTTTCCGTTTGCGTGAAGCAGAATGTGAACAGGCACCAGCTCGATTCCGCGGCTATTATCCATTCATTCAAGAATTTGAATTTGTGCCAACAGGACAATATCGAAATCATTTAGATGAGCTAGAAATTGTTTTCCTTTCACAATCTAATCATTCAGCAGAAATATTGCTGCAAATAGATCGCAAAGTTAGAGGCATTGGAAGTTTTTTCGCAGAAGCTCTTGATATGGACGAAAGCTATGTTAGAACAACGATTACTAAGCATGATTTACCAATGATTGAAACGAAGCTACAGCAAATTATTGCGAAGCATTTATAAAGGGTAAAATAGAAAAACACGGTATGAAAAACAACAATTTCATACCGTGTTTTATCTATGCTGTCACATCGCGTTTCATAAAGGACGTATAGCTGATTACAAGGAAAATAATAGCATAAATCGCCAAGACAGTAAGTGAGAATGGCATTGTGATACCTTCTATCACTGGATTCCCCGATTCATATTGCGTTAAATCAGAATGCGTTAGCCAAATATATTTGACAATATCATATCGACTTAAGAACATCACAATCATTCCACCTGTAAACGACAAGAACATCGTTAAACCAATAGCTAAAGAGCTTGAGCGGAAAACAGAACCTACTAAGAAGGCAAATAGCGTTGACATCACAAAGTCACCGCCAGACAGTAAGTAATGATACCCCAAATCATTCCATATAGCCTTTTCGACTATTTGTCCATTGACCATCTCTAATTCGACTCCCGTCCCATTTCCAAATAACAGGAATCCTACTATGGCACTTACTACGACATTAATCACAAATAAAAACAGACCAAAAATAAAGGTTGTGATTAATTTAGAGGTTAATATTTTTGCCCGCGACATTGGACGTGTTAACAGCATTTTAATAGTACCTGTTGAGAATTCACTCGATACAATACTTGCTGCGGTAATCACTGTAAATAATGTAACTAACGTGAGCATATTACTTGAAAAAGACATAAAGCTTGCAAGACTTCCCTCTTTTTGAGACGGCACATCATGCTCTAAACGATACTCAGATATTGCAATTTGATCCTCAAAATATGTTTTATCTGCTGGAGAAAGATCGTCTCCTGCTAACATTTCTTTATAGTTGATAATGGCCAGTTGCTCGTTTTCTTTCCAGGAAATATCCTCTGAATTTTTCGTTTCATAGTATTTCATCATAATACCTGGTCCAATAATAAAAAGAATTACTAATGCGGCCATCGCCCATGTTCCTTTTTTATACCACAATTTCATCCATTCATTTTGAATTAGCTTCAGCAATTTGGCCACCTCCTGTCATTTCTAAGAATTGGTCCTCTAACGTTTTTTGATGTGGCTGTACAGCAAATAATTGCATTCCTTCATTAACGAATTGTGTAATCAATGATGGAATATCTTCTTTCTTTATTTCAACCACGTAGCCGCTATTTTCTGTAACAAAATTTATCTCAAGCTTTTGAAGGAGCGATACAGCCTGGTCATTAGGGGTAGCCTCAATATAATAAAACGAAGAATTATTACTATGAATGTCACGAATATCAATTAACGTACCATTTTGAATGACAGCTACCCGATCACACATTAATTCAATTTCAGATAATAAATGACTGGAAACAAAAACAGAGACACCATCCTCAGTCGCAATTTTCCGTAAATACATACGAAATTCACGAATACCTGCTGGATCAAGACCATTTGTTGGCTCATCTAAAATTAAAAACTTAGGTCGATGTAGCAATGCCTGTGCTAGTCCTAAACGTTGACGCATCCCAAGAGAATACGTAGATACTTTCTCATGAATACGTTTCTCAAGACCCACTTGATTCACTACCTCTTGAATACGCTCCTTTGTCACATTCTTATGCATTCGCGCAAAGTGCAATAAGTTTTTATAGCCCGTCATAAATTTATACATTTCCGGGTTTTCTACAATTACACCGACCTTACTAATTGCCTCCTCATAATTCTCCTGCAGAGAAAGACCATCAATAATAACCTTCCCCTCCGAAGGATGCATAAGCCCCGTCATCATACGTATAGTCGTCGTTTTTCCTGCACCATTTGGTCCTAAAAATCCAGTAATTTGTCCTGGGTATAAATCGATATTCAATTGCGAAATTAATTGTTTACCACGAATAATTTTTGATAAATTTTGCAATTGAACAATTGGTTGTGTTGTCATTGATTTCATCCTTTCTTATAGTAGGCCTTCATCCATTGCACAGCATCCTTATTTGTCACATCTCGAATTCTTTCAACTTCCTCATGTGCAATAATCGAGCCATTTTGCAGTAAAATGATTTGATCTAAAATCGGCTCTACCTCATATAGCTCATGAGTGGATAAAAGTATTGTTTGATGTTCCATATCAGTAAATTGAATGAGCCCTTTAATGAGTTGCTCACGAACAATTGGATCAAGCCCTGCAAATGGCTCATCCATTAAATAAAATGGGACCTCTCTTCCAAGCGTTGCAGCCATTTTCATACGACCGCGGTTTCCCTTAGAAAGCTGCCTTAATTTAATTGCTTTGTCAACCTGCAAAAACTCTGCAACGATACAGGCCTTATCATATGAGAAATCCTCAAATTGAGAGGCATAGTGCTGAAAAAGTTGCTCACCAGAATAAAAGTCAAAAAATAAATCCGTATCTGGTAAATAGGCAATTTGATCGGCACTCCTACGAGTAACTCGGGTACCATTAAGTAAAACCTCACCGCTTGATGGAAGTAACAACCCAGCTAATACTTTTAAAAGTGTTGACTTCCCACTACCATTTTCTCCAACGAGTCCAATAATCTGTCCAATTGGTAAAGAATAGGACACATCTTGCAGTATTGTTTTTTTCATATAACGAAAAGAAACATTTGAAAGCTGTAGCATTTATCTCACCTCACGACTTATTTTGCAAAACAATCAGCATCTCTTCCTTTGAAAACCCAAGTGATTCAATGGACGATAAAAAATTATCTGCTAATTGATTTTTCATATCTTCTCGCAACACAACAATTCGCTCTTCATTCGTTGTGATAAATGTACCCTGCCCTCGTTTAGTTTCCGTTATATTCATCGCCTCTAACTCCTTATATACACGCTGCACTGTATTGACATTAACCCCTGTCTCTACTGCATACTCTCGAACAGAAGGAAGCCGGTCCCCAAGTGCTAACATCCCTTTTAAAATATCTCCACAAATGCGATCAACAAGCTGGCTATAGATTGGTTTATCACGAGAAAAGTCAAGTGTCATCGTAAAACCACCTTTTCAAGCCACTTTGTAGCTATGATAAATAGCAGTACGAGGAAAATGGAAAGAGCTAGTTCCTCTACTACATACAATGTGCCAAGCTTAAAATCCATCGAAGGCAATATGGATTTTGGCAAATACCGTTCAAGCCAGCTTAACGAGATACCTATATGTTGTAAAATTTTAACATATAATAAACTTTCAGTAAATCTAAACCATAGATAAATGCTTGCAAAAAAGGCTCCCATCAAAAGGACAATCGCAAAACGACCGATAAAGTACTTCATTTGGAGATAAAATGCTAAAAATAGTAGTATGATTACAAATAGGGTTAATTGAAACACTGCAATAATGGCTACCACGATTACTAGCAATAACAAAATCTGCCCAAAGTTGGCTATATAAGCAGCTCTTAATGTATAGATAGCAATACCTGTAAAAAGAATATTAAAAATTGTATATCCTGTTAAGGAAAAAACAATTTTTACACCTATAAGCTGTCGAATAGAGCTTGTTGAGTGCAACCATATTTCTTTATTTCTTAAATCCAAGCGTAAGCTAGCCAAAAACTGCAATACAGAATAAAAACCTCCTAAAGCAAGGACTAGAAAAGTAAAAGCAAATGGAAGTTGATTATCCTCTGTAAATCCATCACCATATCGTTCTATTAAATACGGAGCAACTATGGATATTAAGATTCCTAAAAAGACCCCCACATATAACCATGCCCGAAAGAGCACCCATTCCTTTTTGAATTGCCCAATAAAACTTTTCAATGTAAGCACCTCGTGTCATAGTGTACTAGTCAAATATTACACTATGACTTTTTGAATTGCAAGTATCAATAAAAAGTAAAAGGAAGAATCGGTTTATCAAGACTCTTCCCTTTGCTTTATTCATTTTTCCTCCTACTTTAGCCTTTAATCTTGTCGCACTCTCAGGATGATAAGCAAGTGGTGTTTCTTCCACCTCCACTAATTTCGACGATGGATAGGCCCCCACCACTTTCTTTTCTTTAAATTCTTTTATAAAACAAAGGAGTCATTCTACCTTCAAGTATCGTTGTAATGCTTTTCAAAAAGAACACCACATTCTCTAATGGTTTGTGGACGATAGAACTGACAGTAAGATAGTGGTAGAATAATCTATAAGTTTATGAATAAGTGAGGAAAATTACGATGTCCAGGATAAACAAAATAGATTACTCATATGGAAAAAAGATACGTGAAGATCTTCAGGCTGATTGTCAAAATTGTTTTGCCCTATGCTGCACGGCTTTAAATATTGTTGCTTCCAGTGACTTTGCGATGAATAAACTTGCTGGTATTCCCTGTCAAAACTTACAAACCGATTTTAGCTGCCAAATTCATAGTAATCTTAGGGAGAAGGGGTTTAAGGGATGTACCGTTTTTGATTGCTTAGGAGCAGGGCAGAAGGTTTCACAAACAACCTTTCTTGGACAGGATTGGCGCCAGCACCCTACACATGCTGACACAATGTTTCATGTGTTTCCAATTATGGTGCAATTATTTGAAATGATTGCTTATCTTGCGGAGGCACTATCCTATAAGGTTGACGCTCAGTTATACAATAGGTTACTTGAACAATTAGAAAAACTACATTTTGCTACGGAATTAGATGCAGCGACATTATTAAATATTGATATACCTAATTATAGAATGCCCGTTAATATGTTATTACTTGAAACAAGTACGCAGATTCGTCAACACTTTATAAAAACAGCCACTGGCAAAGCCTCTCGAAAGTATAGCTATCGAGGAGTAGATTGGATGGGCAAGAATTTAAAGGGCAAGGATTTACGTGCTACTGACTTAAGAGGAGCTTACCTCATTGCAGCTAATCTTCAGCAGGCTAATTTACGTGGAGTCGATTTTATCGGAGCTGATTTACGGGATGCTAATTTACGAGGTGCTGACCTTTCCACAGCTATGTTTTTAACTCAAATGCAGATTAATTCTGCACAAGGAGATGAGCAGACAAAATTGCCCTCTCACTTAAAACATCCTACACATTGGCTTGTTTAATTAGAAAAAGGGCAGATGAACGAGAACTCCTTCATCTACCCTGCTAGTTATTATTGTTTCTTTTTATAGATAATTGTCGCTACAACTAGTAACAGTAAAACTGCTTGTCCAAGCATGGTTTCAACCGTAGGATAGAATCCTATGAAGCTGACGACCGGCAAGCCATCTACAATTGTAGTAGGTACCGAATCTCTTAATTGGAGCGTATGCAGACTGACACCAATAATTTTAAAGGCCAAAACATAAATTAACACAGTTGCCACTGCAAAGAATTTATAAATTGGAATTTTTCCACTCGCTTTAAATAGCACAAGTGCAAAGATTGCCAAAATTAGTAGGGCTACCACAATACCTAGCATAAATTGAGAAGTCTCCATTTTTGGAGCAATCCCTGAGTAAAAAACAAGTGTTTCTGCTCCTTCACGGAAAACCGATAAAAAGCTAATGGCTGCCATGGCAAAGACAGAGCCACTGGAAATAGCACTGCCTATTTGTTTAGAAATATAGCGATTCCAGCTCGCCACACTTGATTTACTATGCAACCAGATTCCCACGCCAATCATCATGGCCGCTGCAAGTAAGCCTACATAACCTTCCATTAATTCTCGATTTGTATCAATAGTTGCTGAGTTCAAAATAGTCGACATGAGGATTGCTGCAACAGCAGACAGCAGAACACCAACAAATGCGCCTACATAAATCCATTTGCGCATCTTCTTTTGTCCTGATTTATCAAGGAATGATACTAAGGCCAAAATAATAAGTAGTGCCTCAAGACCTTCACGAAGTAAGATTAGTGCTGCATCCCATATTGTATAATCCGAATCACCTTGAATAAGCTCAATTTCGGTACGGAAATTTTCTAATTTTTTTGTAATGTCTTCTTTATCAACAGAGGATTTTAATAAATCGCTCGCAATAATGGGCATATCACTTTCAATTTTTGTATATAGACTACCATTTCGTGTTGAGATTTCTATTTCAATACTTGGCCAGACTGTAATAAATTCACGAATTTTCTCAGAAGCTGCCTTATAATCCTCAGCATCAATGAAATCATTAGCTTCATCAATATAAGCAATTAATGTAGCCAAAGAAAATTCTCCTTCTACTACTTCTGCTGTTTCTTTGCCTGCCACAAAATCATTAATCGTTTGTTTTAAATCTGCAAATTGAGACTGCATTAGGCTAATATCAGGCTCTTCTGAAGAAATAGTGATACGCAGAAATGCCATTTGTGTTTCGATTTGCCCATACATCGCAATGCTTTGCTCACGTACAGGTCGCTCGCTTTTATTCCATTTTATATTAAAATCCTTGTAGGCTTCATCAATTTTCTGGATATCTCCACTTGCTAAAGCCTTTTCAAAGTCTGCCATAATCGGCTTAAACTTTTGTCCAAACTCCGCTCGCTGTGCAGCTTCATCTACTGGATTTTCAAGTTTTTCTAAGTTTCGTAGTGCATTCGACAGTGCAGAAAGTGCCTCCAAGCGTTCATCTTTTGAAGAGACTTCCGTTGCCTGCAAAAGAATCTCATCCACCTTTGCTTTCGCCTCTTTTTGCTCTGAAGTAACCTTAGCCCAGTCTGTGGCAAATTGTTCAAGCGCCTCCTTTGCCTCAGCTTCATTATCCTGCTTCGTATTCATCAGCGCATCACTAATCGCAATATATAGATGACTATAGGATTGCGCTGCTTGCACTGGTACAGCTAATGTCAGGAGTAAGCAAATAATCAAACTACAGCGCGTTAAAAAGTGCTTCACCTAAATAACTCCCCTTTTGTACACCAGGGAAGCATGCAAACACAGCACTGCCTCGATGGGTAATGTATTCATTCATTTTATCCATTCGTCCTAAACTATTTTGAATGGCTGTAAATTGTGCTGGGTCTTTTTGAAAAGAGATGAATATTAACCCTGCATCATGTGCACCAGTATTCGACATAACACCGGATGCGTAAGAATAAGAGCGCCGCAAAATACGGGCACCTGATTTCCGTGCCAAATGGACATGTGATGTATCTGGCATTATATACTCACCTTTACTATCCTTTGCCTCTACATCAAAATCATCAAATTCCTTTGTTTTTCCAAACGGAGCACCACTATCACGATAACGTCCAAATGTTGCTTCCTGATCCTTTAAAGATGTACGATCCCATGTTTCAAGATGCATTTGGACTTTACGTGCAATTAAATAAGAGCCGCCTTTTAGCCAGCCTTTATCAACCCAAACAACCTCATTTAAATCCTTCTCGTCTGTAATCGCTGGATTCACAGTGCCGTCCTTGAATGCAAAGAGATTTCGCGGTGTCCCTCCACCAGCAGGAAACGAGTTAAAGCCTGCCTGCGACCATTTAACCTCTACCTTACCAGAGGCTGCACGTACTAAATTACGTACGGCGTGGAACGCTACCTGTGGATCATCCGCACAGGCTTGAATACAAAGATCACCGCCCGTAAATTCCTTTTGCAGCTGATCTTTTGGGAAATGTGGTAAATCCTTTAACTCTGCAGGCTTCAAATGCTGAATACCAAGCTTATCAAATAAAGATGGTCCTACACCGATCGTAATGGATAAATTGGAGGCATCTAAGCCATCCGCTTCTCCCGTATCCCCAGTCGGGACTCTAGTATTCGTTGTTAAATCGACCATTATTTCACCATTCATTAAACGTACAACAAGAGGTGTCCATTGTTTGAACAACTCTTGAAGATCTTTCTTAGATGTAAATAAAACATCCAAAGAAGCAAAATAAATATTTGTTTGTACAGGCGTAGTGATACCAGATTGATGCTTACTGTAGAAATTAACTTTGTTACTAGCAGTGGTGCTGTCTGCAACAGGCTCAAAGACATCATAGCCCATTACTTTCATGACACCACCTAAGCCAGAGGCACCAATTGCAGCACCTGCTACACCAATGCCTGTAAGCTTTAACATTTCACGTCTAGATATTTTTTTATTGATCCATTTTTCATCGTTTGACGCTGTCATTTTATATCACTCCAAAATAATGCCCATTTGACTTAATGGTTCACCAAGTTGATTAACAGCTGCTGCTAGTGCTTTTGTATTTTCCTCCGTTAACTCCTCATAGGAAACATAGCCGCCATCAGCTGTTGCATGCTGTGCTAATAAGTCATCCACTGCTTTGAATTTTTCATCTAATGTTGCTACTAGTTCTTTGTCTTTCGCCTCTAATTTAGAGCGTAGGATTTCAAAGATTTTTTCTGCGCCTTCGATATTCGCCTTGAAGTCATAAAGGTCAGTATGAGAGTAAATTTCTTCTTCACCAGAGATTTTAGATGTTGATACTTCATTTAATAAATCAACGGCACCAGTAATCATTAAATCTGGTGTCACTTCAACGGTTTGAACTAATGCATGTAATTCCTTTGCATCTGCTAATAATTGATCTGCAATTGCTTCATAGCCTGCCATTTTATTTTCTACCCATAGTGCATATTCAAGCTTATGATAGCCTGTCCATTCTTCCTCGCCCTTACCTTCTTCTTGGATATCGGCTAAACGACCGTCGATTCGCGGGTCAAGATCACCAAAGCTTTCTGCAATAGGCTCAGAACGTTCGAAATACATACGTGCTGGTGCATAAGCTGCTTTTGCCCCTTCAATGTCACCTGCTTTAAATAGATTTACAAATTTTTCTGTTTCTAGTAAGAATTGATCCATTTGCTCTAAAGCAAACTTTTGATAGGCTGATAGCTCTGCAGATAAATCCACTTCTTCTTTTACTGTCCCTGCTTGTTCTGTTTGTGGCTTTTCTTCCTTTTTTGCTTCATCTGTATTACCGCAGCCAGTCATAATGATCCCCCCTGCTACTAATACTGATAATAACGATGTTTTCTTCATGCTAAAATACCTACTTCCGAATTAGTTTATATCGAGAATGATAATGATTATCATATTTGATTGCAAGAAGTATTTTTATTTAAAGAAAAAAACGTCATTTTGTAGTTGAAATTTATACACAACTAGAAAAAAGACGTTTTTTCTACAATATAATGATTCTAATCTATGAAATTTTTGCTTGTTTCAAGTTTTCATATTTCCCATATAAGAAATAATAAAGCACAATTGATAGTAATATAACAAATACCATTGTGAAGAAAATAGCACCGTAGCCCATTGATGAAACAAAGAATCCTAAGAGGTAAGGACCAACACCTAAACCTAAATCATACAAAATAAAGTATGTAGATGTCGCAAGTCCTAAACGCTCATTTGGTGTCACCTTGATGGCTATTGCTTGTGCTACAGAATTAAAGTTCCCATAGCCGACCCCAATACAAGCAGCAGCGATTAAAAAGGCTATTGTAGTTGTTGCTGAGCTAAAGGCATACATCCCTATCGCAAAAATGACTAGACAGGGATAAATAATAATATTTGCTCCTCTAGTATCTAGTAATTTCCCTGTAAATGGACGAGTTGCCAAAATCACAACCGCATAGATAATAAAGAAATAGCTTCCCGCTGTCACCAAATGAAGCTCTTTTGCGTAAAACGTCATAAAGGACATTACCCCTGAGTAGGAAAAGCCAATAACCAGTGCTACAAACGCAATTGGTAATGCACGCATCTCAATAAAATTTGATACCTTAAAGCCTGCTTTCACTGTTGCTTCTGTTGTTTTCTTAGGCATGTATGGCACCGTTACGATGAAATACATTAAAAAGCAAATAATTGCTAAAACTGAGTCAACAGCAAAAATCACGCGGTAATCCTCAAATAACTGTGTTAAAAGAATCCCTATAAATGGACCAATCGCAGTGGCTAAAATGGCACTTAAACTGTAATAGCCAATTCCTTCTCCACGTCGTTCAGACGGTAAAATTTGTGCAATAATTGTTCCCGTTGCTGTACTTGCCACACCGAGTGCAATTCCCTGTACTAAACGATTTAGCATTAGTAAGGGAAGATTTCCTGCTATAAAATAGGATATTGTTGACATCATAAAAAGTAATAAACCGCAAAACAATGTTTTTTTACTACCCCAGTCACCTATAATTCGTCCTGTACCAAGTCGCCCAAATAATGTCCCGATAATAAAAATACTTGATACTAACCCTGCTGTACTTGTTGAAGCATGGAATTGCTCTACCGCATATGCTGCAATCGTCACCATTAATAAATAAAAAATTAAGGTAATCGTAAAATTGATAAGGGAGATGATTAAAAAGTCCTTTGTCCAAAGTTTCTGTCTAGTTGCTTCCACATTGTTCTCTCCTATTGATTGATATTCATACAAATTCTTGCTAAAACCTGTGTCGCGATTTCAATATCTTGCTGTGGTACACCCGCAAGTGCCTGCTCAAAAAAAGGTCTCAATTGCGACTTTATTTCCTGCACAAGTTCTTCTCCATACTTCGATAAGTGAACAAGCTTTTCACGCTTATCCTTACCCGCTACCGTTTCCACATAGCCCAAATCCACGAGTTTATGAACAAGCTTCGTTACACTCGGTTTCTCTATAGACATAAAATTAGCAATATCCACAAATGAATGAGGACCTTTATCATTTAAGAAACGAAGTACAGCCCATTGCGAGCTATATAATTGATAAGGTTCAAGTTGAACATTCAACTGATTGATAAACGGCCTATACATTAAACGGTATTGATTGAAGAATTCCTGTTCCACCGTCATAACATCACTTCCTTCACTATTGGTTAGCCTAGCTAACTATATACCTAAAAAATTTATTTGTCTAGTAGTGTCTGATGGAGTATCAGGTAAATGAGCAACTCCAATGCGTATCCTCCACTTTTAACGTTCTATCCTTCACTTTACGCAGTCTATCCGCCACTTTTATACTCCTATCCCTCACTTCTCACGCGCTATCCAACTACTTGTACGTTTCCGCCACTTTCAACGTTCTATCCTTCACTTTACGCAGTCTATCCGTCACTTTTATACTCCTATCCTTCACTTGCCACGTGCTATCCATCTCTATCCTCCTAAGCTGCAAACATCTAATCCATAATCCAATACTTTCTATGCCTTTTTATCCCCTCCGCTTTCAGAGGTAATTGCTGCAATAACTTGTATGCCAGGTTTGGAGAATCGATGGCAAAGAACTCGCAAAAGCTTTTATTTGTTAGCTTTGTGCCAACTAATAATCGGTAGTCCTCAAGCGTCCTAATCAAAGCATCACGATCCACTAATCCACACCTTGGGCAAAGCCATTTTTTGTAGTGATACCTTAATGGCTGACCATCTACACAATTTGTACATAACACTCCCTTCACAATGTCCCTGATAGGCACATTTATCTCTCTTTTCACTCTTGTATGCATGGTCAAGAGAAGGTCAGCAAATCGAAACAGATCTTCTCCTTTCTTTACGCTGGGTTGATGCAGTTCTAACCATTTTTGCATTTGGGAGCGTAATCCCGTCACATGAAATATAGGTTACCCCTTAAAATCTTCTGTCAAGATACCATTCTTAGTTACCATCACTACGGCATGTAGAATGGGTAAGCTAAGGCGTTCTTGTTGGATCAGCCTTTTCATCCATGCCACATGCCGCTCAAGTTGCTGAAATGGGTCAGACATTCCTTCCACAGTGCCATCTGCTGTTGTCCGTATAAATTGAGCGAAAGATGCATCATAGGAGAGGATTCCTGTGATATTTTTAATCTCTAGTATGAGTAAAAAGTGAGGACAGAGAAAAATGGTGTCCATTTGGTGAGTAGAACCGGTGTGATTTATCACTTGAAAATCATGGAGAATATAATGAGGGGATGGTAAATCTAATTCCTGCCATTCTGCATCAACGCGCTGTTCGCCAGCGAAGCCTGCCTGGATGCGTCGTAAATGCTCATAATAATTGAAGTACTCATTGTATGTTCTAGGCAGTCTCCTTACAATTACCTCTAGTATTTTCTGTAACTCCGAAGTTTGACGTGCTAATAAAATCATTTTTACACCTCCTACCATGATTATACAAAAAAAGAACCTCCACAAATGAGGTTCCCAAAAATTTGAAATACAAAGATCATAATATCATTTTCGCCTTGGCGTAATTGCGTCCGGATTTTGAATTGTGCCTGCACAATTCATTCCTTTGAAAATCTGTGATATCCGCCGGAGGCTTTATCTCCACTCAGTAGGTGTTTGGACATCCACTGAAAAGAAACCAAAACCGCATTCATCTTACCACTGTAGAGGTGGGAGTCTTCTGCTGAATGAAGATAAATATTTCACTATTTTTTCTAGATAAAAAGTACAGTAATTTACGTATACACTATTATTTGCTATTACCTTTCTGCTCTCTATCCATCACTTTCAACGCCCTATCCTCTACTTTTTCATTTCAATCATACATTCTTCCTTAATAAATACAAAAAGTATGGTGCGCCGATAAAAGCAACAACAATTCCAGCAGGAACGGTTGCTGTCGCAATAGCAACACGTCCAATTGTATCAGCTAGCATTAGCAAGCTTGCGCCAATAAACAATGTCAGTGGTAAAAAGAATTGATAGCGTGGACCAACAAGCTGCTTTGCAATATGCGGGGCCATTAAACCGATAAACGCAATACCACCCGTTACAGAAACTGCGGCTGCCGCTAGCGCCACAGCTACAATTAATAAACGTAATCGTTCACGTCCAATATTCATGCCTAGACCAACTGCTGTTTGCTCTGTCATTGCTAAAACATTTAAGACATTGGATTTATAGAAAATATATGGAATACCAAGCACAAGCCAAGGCACTAAAGCCCAGAAAAATGGCCAATCCGTTCCCCAAACATTGCCTGCTAGCCATTGCGCAATAAATTGCACATCGCTACGCTCGGCTGAGGAAATTAACACCATCATGACCCCTGATAAAGCAGAAGCTACTCCTACCCCTATCAAGATAAATTGAATAGGATGCACACCTTTATTACGTTGATAAGAGAAGAAATAAATGCAAAGCGCTGTCAATAGAGCACTACAAAAGCCCACAACTGGTAATACATAAGCAAAATGAGGAAGATCACCGTTTACTAGTAGATAAAAGACAGTAATGCCAACGCCTGCTCCTGAACTGATACCAATCATGCCAGGATCTGCCAAATCATTGCGTGTAACCCCCTGTAAAACCGCACCAGCTAAAGCTAACGCCATCCCTGCCGCTGCTAGCACCAACATTCTTGGTAATCGAACTGAGAATAATACGAAGGACTCTTTAAAACTACCATCGCCTAACAAGGTTGGGATAATGCGATCAAACGAAACAGAGGCTGGCCCTAATGAAATGCCCAGAACAAAAATTAATAACGTGACTACAAGCCAAGTAAAAAGCCATTTCCGCTGTTTTTTGCGACCCTCTTTAAACAAATTGGCGTCCTCCCTTCCGTACTAATAGTAGGAAGAATGGAAGACCAAGAATCGAAATAATTGCTACAACTGGCGTTTCAAATGGTGCATTAATCATGCGTCCTGCAAAATCAGCTGTCACCATAAACCAACCACCAACAATAGCGCTCATTGATAAGACAAAACGATAGTCTGTCCCTACAAATGTACGGACAATATGTGGCACCATTAAACCAACAAATGCAAGATTCCCAACGAGTGCTACGGCAGAGCCTGCCAGAATGACAACAGCAAACATCATGATTCCTTTAATTAATGTTGTATTTTGCCCAACACCGACCGCTACTTCTTCATTTAAACTTAAAATCGTTAATTGACGACTAAAAGCAAATGACAGTAGTAGACCGAGGATGATCACAGGAACGATCAGTAACGCCTGCCATGTTGTGCCAATAAAACCGCCACTCGTCCACATTGATACATCCTTGGAAATTTGAAATAAGATGCCTGTGCCTTCCGCGATTGCTTGTAATAAAGCGGTAACTGCTGCACCAGCTAAAACAAGCCTCAATGGAGAGAAGCCTTTCTTAGTAGAAGCACCAATCCCATAAACGATCATCATACCAATTCCTGCTCCAATAAAGCAGGCTAAAATTAACGTATAATAGGAAAATTTCGGGATAAATGCCATCATTAAGGCAAGGGCTGCATTTGCCCCTGCCGTTAAACCAAGCAGCCCTGGATCAGCTAATGGATTTCGTGTAACCCCCTGCATAATCGCTCCCGCAACCGCGAGTGCACTGCCAACAAAAATAGCAGCAATGATACGAGGAAATCGAATTTCACGTAAAATCGTGTAATGTTTGCCACCACTTTGTCCGACAATTGCTTGATAGACATCCTGAATGCTCGTATTCGCTGCACCTAAGCACAGCGAGATACCAGCCGTGCCGATTAATACGAGCAATGCAAGCAATACCTGAAGCCAAAATGGAAACTGTCGAAACTTTGTCATTTGCCTTCGCTACTCTCTACTAATTATTGTAAAAATTTCTCTTCAAAGAACTTCAATTGATGTTCTAATGTAATCGGGTCATTGAAATAAAAGGCATTCGCATTCACTTCAAATAAATGACCATTTTTCACCGCTTCTAAATCTTTAAACCATGCTGCGTCTGTAAAAGAGTTATCTTGGTCTTGGAACATACTGAAAATCACATAATCCCCTGCATAGTCCCCTAAAACTTCTTGAGAAATGGCATAGTAGCCTGGCTCTAAAGCTGTTTCTTTTACTTTCTCAGGCATTTTCAAGCCCATTTCTTGATATAAAATCTCTGTTCCACGACCCCAGTTATCGCCATAAATATAAAATTGTTTATTAAAGTTTTCTGCCACTGTTACAGTTGCATCTTCACCAATTTTTTCTTTAATCTTTTTACCTGATTCTGCTGCACGTGCTTTAAAATCTTCTACCCATGCTGTTGCTTCTTTTTCTTTATTCACTACTTTTCCAATTTCAATAAATTGTTGTAAATAATCCACTTTCCCATACGTAAATAATACAGTTGGTGCGATTTCTGCTAATTTATCAGCATTTTCAATACCATTTAAGCCAATGATTAAATCTGGTTCTAGCTCCAGAATTTTTTCAATATCCGTATTTTCAACTACTACTGCATCTTTAATGGCATCTTGGAAATTCGGGTTTTTCGCTGCCCATGCATCTACACCAACAACATCGACATCAAGCTGTAATAAATCCCCTACAAATGAAGATAACACGACTACTCGTTTTGGGTTTGCTGGTACTTCGATAGGGCCTGTCTCAGATTGATATGTGATTGTTTCCGCTGAAGTTGCTTCTTTCGAACCTTCATCAGCCTTTTCTGTTTTCTCTTCTTTATTGCCGCATGCTGCTAATACTAGTACGAACATCATAAACATTGGTAATAACCACTTTTTCATTGTCATTCTCCTTTAAACGGTTTGTAATAAGTTATATGTAATGCACATTGGTTTATTTGTTCGTGGATCTTGACCAATAACCGCATCAATATTAAACACTTTTTTTAATACTTCTGGAACCATGACTTCCTCACCTGTTCCAAATTTTACAAGCTCCCCTTGTGACAGTGCCACAATATAATCAGAGAAGCGTGCTGCTTGATTTAAATCATGGAGTACCATGACAATCGTGCGCCCTTGTTCTTCATTCAGCTTGTAAAGTAACTCTAAAACCTCTAATTGATGTGCCATATCTAAATAGGTTGTTGGCTCATCTAAAAATATGATGTCGGTTTCTTGAGCTAATGCCATCGCAATCCACACACGTTGACGCTGTCCACCAGATAAAGCATCTACAGATTGCAAGCGGAAGTCTTCTGTTTTTGTCACCTGTAAAGCCCAGTCAATGACATCTTTATCCTTTTGTGATAAATTGCCAAAGCCCTTTTGATAGGGAAATCGACCGTAGGATACAAGCTCTTCCACAGTTAAACCATGCGCACTTTCAGGACTTTGTGGTAAGATGGCCAGTTCTTTCGCCAATTCTTTCGTTTTCATTTTGGAAATATTTTGACCATCTAGTACGACCTGTCCACTCTCATGCTTTAAAATACGTGTAATGGCCTTTAATAAGGTGGATTTTCCACAACCATTTGAACCAATGATGGTTGTTATTTTGCCATCTGGAATTTGCAGTGATAAGTCATGCACAACCGTTTTATTCTCATAACCCACACGAATCGATTCAACTTCTAAACGCAATTTGGACCCTCTCTTTCTTTTTACTTCTTTACATGCTATGATATTCACAGCTAAAAATGATAATCATTATCACTTAAATTAGTCTAGTTTTCTGATAAGAATTTGTCAATTACTTTTTTACTATTTTTTAAGGATGTGGCAATAAAAATGTGGCATTTATACGATGTGACGATTATTGGCGGATGTCCTGCTGGCTTATATAGCGCCTTTTATAGTGGCTTACGTAAGTTAAAAACAAAATTAATTGAGAGCCAATCACAGCTTGGTGGAAAAGTATTACTTTATCCTGAAAAGCTCATCTGGGATATTGGTGGACATCCTCCTGTGCTTGGTGAGCAATTTGTCAAACAATTAATAGAACAAGCGAAAACATTTGACCCAACCATTTTAACAGACACTAAAGTAGATAGAATTGAACGTCAGGACGATGTTTTTATAGTACATACAGCAACTGGTGAAAAGCATTATAGTAAAACTGTGCTTTTAGCTGTTAGAGGCGGCATCATTAACCCTCAAAAGTTATCACTTGAAGGAGCCGAAAAATATGAAATGTCAAATTTACATTATACCGTTCAATCCTATAAACGTTTTGTAAATAAGGACATCATTATTTCAGGAGGGGGCAATGCGGCGATTGATTGGGCCGTTGGGCTAAGCCCTATTGCCAAAAATATCACGGTTGTTTATCTCAAAGATACCTTATCAGCTCATGAAGCAACAATAAAGGAAGCACTTGATGCTGGTGTGCATATAGAATGCAATACTAGCATTACAAAACTTACCGCAAATGCTGATAAAACAGCTATTTAATTAGTCACATGCGAAAATGCTAAAACTAAACAGAGCTATACTCGTCAAATCGATGAGGTGATTGTTAGTCATGGCTATAACCGTGAAGCATCCCTTGCATTTGATGAAGCCATTGTCATTCCTAAAAAGGATGATTATTATTTTGAAGGAAAAGCAACGGGAGAAACGGCACAGCCTGGTATTTTTGCAACAGGCGATATTTTATTGTTTGAAGGAAAAATCAATTTGCTCCTCGGAACATTTCAAGATGCAGCCAATGCAGTTAACTCGATTAAAACGTATTTAGAACCGACAGCCTACCGTTATGGTATGGTGTCCTCTCATAATGAGTTATTTAAAGAAAAAAATCGCTCTATTATCGAAAAGCAACTTGTCCAAGTAAATTAATTCAAATCAGAACCACCAGTCTAACTGGTGGTTTGCTCTACGCGTGAAACGCTGGGGTACTGGCCCATGTCTAAAGACACA
>NZ_JBXAPF010000006.1:43962-223951 GCF_058803665.1 Lysinibacillus sp. GW821-FHT14F06 | reverse complement strand
GACTTTCATTTCGACAAATTTGGCGCAGAAATTGTGAGTGATATGGAAGCTGTAGAAATAAGAAAATTAGCCGAAGCAGAAATGAAAAAATACGAATGGGAACCTGTAATCGTTGTCTATGTTGGAAGCTAGTCGAACAATATTGCGTAATAGAAAGGATGAATAAAATGGACAATACTAAATGGGTTTACATTCAATCAGAGCCAGGTCTTTTTACAGTAGGCTTTTATGCACCAGATGGAGAGTGGCATACAGATAGTGACCACGGTATTCGTGAAGATGCTGCAAAGCGTGTGCATTATTTAAACGGCGGTAAAGAGTAGCTAATACACACACAATGCGAGGAGGGAAATGATATATGTTTAAAAAGTATTTAGAGAAACGTAGAAAGCGTAAGGAAAATAAAAGAGTAGTACATCGTTCAATACAAGCAACAACGAATACAAGTCAAATTGATAGCACATTGAACACAATCAATACGGTTAATATGGCTTCAAGCGTTTCGAGTGAACGTTGTGACTCGTATGGTTCAGGTTATGATAGTTATTCAAGTTCAAGTGATTCCAGCAGTTCATCTTCTTGCGATTGAACTACTGCACAATATGAGCAAAAGCTGTAGTGTGTCATGCACTACAGCTTAGAATTGGTGACCCTTTTACGGTTTGTCCTAAAGCATTATATCACAGATTGAAAAACGAGCAAGGTAGGTGCAACATATGAAATGGTTACAGGATTACCAAAGATTAGAGGATGAAATCACATACCTTGAACATAATTTAATTCGTTCTAAAAATGAATTGAAGCGGTGGGTACATGGAGATTTAGCTAAATATAAACTTACTCCAGAATCTCATGGTGCGAAGTTAGAAGAATTAATTGAAGTAATTGAATACGAGCTTGCACATAAAATGAACGATTTATATGATATGCAAAAAATTATGAAAGCATTTAAAGGACTTGAAAGTAACATCATTTATAAAAAATATGTAGAAGGGAAAACGCTTGAAAGAATTGCAGTTGAAGTTGGTTACAGTGCTAGCTATGTGAAAAAAAGACATGCAGAAGTAGTGCGAGCTGTAAAAGTGGTAAAAGAATACAGTTCACTATAAAGGTGTCATAAAAGAGCACTCTTCTAAAGTGCTGAAATTATTGGAAATCCGTTATATTATGGTAATGTCAAGTTACAGCGAGTAACGACAAAACAACTAAATAGACGTTCGCTGGAACGTCAACACTACAGAGTCACATCAAATAAGGTGTGGCTTTTTATTATACTTTCGGTTAAAACTAAGATGAGGTGATAATCAGTGCCGATTAAATGGTATTACGGCGATTGTGGATATAAAGTTCCTTATTATCGTCCTGGAGATAAAGTAATTGCAAAAGCATCTAAACTTGAAGCTACGGTTGTCGAATATGATTTTGGTATTGATGATGTCAAAGTAAAGTATGTACAAGAAACGAATGAACAACGATGGTTAAAAGCTTCTCAAATTGAACCAAATGAACCTTTAGAAGAACAAGCAACACCATATGAAACAATAGAATTATTAGAATCTTATTAGTCACACTCGTTAGAAGTTGTGGCTTTTTATTATGCCTTGAAGACTGTATCAAACAGCCAATTAAATGATAAAGGACTAGTTACGGGTTAGTAAGTATCTCAGGAACATTAGATACCGAATGAGACTGACAGACACTAGTAACCGATAGGGCGGAGTTTGATGCAGTCTTGAAGATATAAGAGAGGGTGATTGAATGGATAAAGAAACAGTTTTAAAACCATTAGAACGATTAATCACTTTACTATCTAATACTGAATATGAATCAGAAGTATTGGAAGTTAAAAAAGAAATAGAATCTATCTGGGATGAAGAAGAGTTCCAGGAATTTGCTAACAATTATGGTAGAGATTGATTTAAGTTGAAAACTAAACAGACTATAAAAGCTAATGAGCAAATCATTGTTTATTATGGAGGGTTAATTATATGTTTTATATCAAACCAGAGGACTTTACAGTCGAAAAATTAACAGTACGAAATGAGTTGATAAAAACACGAATCGAGGAGTGCCAAGTAAAACTCGAAGAAGGGGCATTTCATTATTTTGGTGGATATGAGTTGGAAATTAAATTGTTACAAGAAGAGTATCAACTTAATCGAGAAGTAATTCAAAAGCTTGAACGCAGAGATAACGAATTAAAGGCGTTGTTTACAAGTTTGTCGGCAAACGAAATTACCATCGAGATGAGTTCGGCCAACAAACCACCAAAGATTAAATTGAATGGTCAAGCTATTGATGGCATTATCAGCCTCGATTATAAATACGAAACAAAAGATGAAAAATCACCAGGGCAACACAATTTCGCAGTAAAGTATTGCGATAAAGATTCGCATGTTATTCGTACTGTATCAGTTAACAAAATGTGGGAGGGATGAGCAATGGCATCATTACCAGAAGGAATGATGATTGAACTTGCTATTAATAATAGGACAAGAAAATTGTGCTGGAGCATAAAATTCACAGAAGAATATATTAAACGATCTATGCTAAGTATTCTTGATGAACGTATTGATCGTGCCGAAATAGCAATGAAGTTATGCAAACATACCAAACGAAAGCATCGTTTAACTAAATTACTAGCTGCAATGAAACAGGTGAAAGAGAAATGTATAGATGAGTTGAACAAGATTAACAAAGCTATGTAGATGATTTTTTCTACTTGAAAAGTGGAGGTGGTGTAAATGAAATATGGCTAGAAATACGAACCGTAATAAAGCTTGGAAATACTACCTCAAAAATAAAGGTAAAACAACTCTTAGAGCGATAGCAGCAAAGTATGGTGTTAGTGAAAGCACAATACGTCGATGGAAAAAAGAAGATCGTTGGGATGATGAGCGACCTCCGAGTTCACGAAAGAGATCAGTACGCGGAAGTCCTAAAAGTTCCTCCAAAAAAACAGTTGAATATGAATTAGTTACAAGCAACGGTCTGAATGATAGGCAGTTGTTTTTTTGTATGTATTATGTGAAGTATTGGAACGCTACAAAGGCTTATCAGAAAGCCTATCAATGCGATTATGTAACCGCTAATAGAAACGCTCATCGCATGATGGTAAATGAAGGGATTAGAGAGGAGATAATGCGCTTGAAAAAGCAGTTAGCAGATAGTGTCATGTTGGACGCTAGGCAAGTGTTGCAAAAGTATATTGATATTGCATTTGCTGATATTACTGATTTTGTTGAATTTGGTACAACAACTCACACAACAAAAGAGTATGTTGGTAAGGATGATGAAGGTGAACCAATATACAACGAAGAGACGCATGAGTATTCCTTTGTTGGTTTAAAAGAAGCAGATCAAGTAGATGGCACAATTATTACTGAGGTTAGGAAGGGGAAGGACGGTGTTGCTGTGAAGTTAGCTGATAAGATGGCAGCACTCGCAATGCTTTCTAAGTACACTGATTTGCTGGACGATAACCAGTTGAAACGGTTACGTGAAGAAAAGTTAAAAGTAGATATTAAAGCTACAGAAGCAAAGGCGTGGTAATAATGGCTAAGTATGCAGTATTAAAATCGTTCTATGCATCTCAAGCATGGATACAGTTAAGACTCAATCTAATCAATGAGCGTGGTATAACATGTGAACATTGTAGACAACCAGTAACTAGAACGAAAGATTTAATAGGGCATCATAAGGTTGAGCTTACTCCTGAAAATGTACACGATCATATGATTAGTTTAAATCCACAATTAATAGAGTTAATATGTTTCGACTGTCATAACAAGGAACATAAACGCTTTGGATACTCAGGAGCAAAGGAAGTGTTTATTGTATATGGTCCGCCAATGGCAGGGAAGAAAGTATATGTAGAACAAAATATTGAACGTGGTGATCTTGTGGTTGATATGGATGCGTTATATGCAGCAGTCTCTATGATGCCAGCATATGACAAGCCGGATAACTTATTTAGCAATGTCAATGCTATACACAGTACATTAATTGATAATATCAAGACGCGTTATGGTAAGTGGCACAATGCATGGATTATTGGTGGTTATGCAGACAAATACAAGCGTGAGCGTCTTGCAGAAGAACTAGGAGCAGAGCTTATCTTCTGTGATATAAATCAAGAAGAGTGCTTAAATAGATTACAGCATGATGAAAGCAAACGATACAGACAAGAGGAATATAGCAAATATATTTCAAAATGGTTTGAACAGCACACCCAATAGCCCCCCTATCAATACCAATAATTAAGCATGGGGGGACCGAGAGGGGGACACAAATTCCATACATGGTAAAAATTTTGAAATCGGATTGAGGTTGGTTGAGACATGACTAAAAGTGAAGTTTTTGAAAAAGAAAGGTCGAAGTTAACTGATATTTTCAAAGATGTTGAGGAGTCAAAGAGAAAGCTTGTTGAAGGATTAATTGATGATGCTGCATTCTTAAAAGCGGAAAATTTCGATTTGAAATTATTACTACAGGAAACAGGGATGATTCAAATTCATCCTTCACAACGTCATTTGCAAAAGCCAACAGAAGCAGCTCGACAATATTTAAAAAACGTAAATAGTTACGCTGTAATTATAAAGACACTAAATGGAGTGTTAGCAAAAGGAATTATTGAGGATGATGATGATTTGAGTGAATTTGAATGATGAATAATCAAAATATTTATCCATATTTACAACAATCTTATTTACTTCAATACATTTCTAAATGCAAAGCTGGCGAGATAATTATTGGACAAGAGCTAATGACACAACTTGATATGTTGTTGGAGCATTTTGAGAATGACACTATCAAAATTGACTTTAAAGATGCTCACCAACGTATCAAATTTATAGAAACGCAATGTAAGCACTTTGAAGCGCCTTTTGCAGGTAAACCATTCATATTAGGATTATTTCAAAAAGCGTTTATTGAAGCTATCTATATATTTAAGGTATACGATGAGGAAATTGAGCAATGGATACGCCTTTATCAAGATGTGCTGTATTTGGTAGCTCGTAAAAATGGAAAAACACCTCTCATTTCAGCTATTTCATTAGCTGAATTTTTTTGTGGAGAAATTGGAACGAGGATTTTATGTTCTAGTAATGATTATGAACAAGCTGATTTAATGTTTCAGGCTATAAATTCTATGAGAGAAGAAAGCCGAACTTTAGAAAAGGTGACACGTAGCAATATCAAAGGGATTTTCTTTGGTAATCCAAAAAACAAGAAGAAAACAGGTAAATTCAGTTTACAAAATAAAGGACACATTAAAAAAATATCCGCCAAAACAGGTGCTAAGGAAGGTAAAAATATTCGTGTTGGTGCTATTGATGAAGTCCATGAGTTAAAAGACAACACTTCTGTAATGCCAATTCGACAAGCGGTATCAACTCAGAATGATCCTTTGTATATTGAATTAACAACAGAGGGAATCATCAATGATGGGTACTTAGATGAGCGATTGCGAGAAGCGAGGAAAGTTTTAAATGGAGAGCTTGAACGTCCTCGTTGGTTGATTTGGATGTACACACAAGATAGTGAACAAGAAGTGTGGCAGGATGAAAACTCATGGTCAAAATCTAATCCTGGTCTTGGAGTTATAAAAAAACGCAGCTTCTTGCAAAAAATGATTGAAGAGGCTAAGACGAGTAAGACAATGCGAGTCTTTGTATTATCTAAGGATTTTAATATCAAACAAAATAATGCAACAGCATGGCTTGCTACAGACATTATTGTGAATGAAGAGAATTTTGATATAGAAGAGTTCCGAAATGCATTTGGCATTGGGGCTGTTGATTTATCGAGAACTGGTGACTTAGCATCTGCAAGAATTATGTTAATGCGTCCAGGTGATCCTAAGAAATATATGATTAGAAAATATTTCATTCCTGAATCCAAGCTTGAAAATTTACCAAAGGAAGATAAGCAAAAATTTGAGCAATGGATTAGAGAAGACCGCATAGAAGTTTCACCAGGTAATGAAAATGATTTCCGTTTAGTGACTGCGTGGTTTGTGAAGATATTCCAAACCTATGGAATACGACTCTATAAAATAGGCTATGATAAATGGTCTGCTGTGTACTGGTCAAAAGACATGGAGGATTATGGCTTTGATTTAGTCCGAGTGAGTCAAGATTTTAGTCTATCAGAACCTATGAAACTAGTAGAAAGTGATTTAAAAAGTAAGCTAATAAACTACGGAAATGATCCTATTGATAAATGGTGCTTAGAAAATACAGCATTAAACTTTAATAGCAAAATGGATATTATGCCAGTTAAAGTACAGGGGCAGGATCATAAGAAAATTGACGGAGCGGTGACAATGATTATTGCTTATAAAGTTTACATTGACAATCGTTCTGAATTTACACAATTAGTAGGGAGGTGAGGAAACTGGCACTAAAAGATTTTTTTAAAAAGTTTACACCGTCTAACGGAAATAGAGAGATGCAGCAAGCGAGGATGCTAAATGGCTATAGCCCTATATTTTCGCAGTTTGGAGAAGATGTTTTCGCATCTGATGTAGTTCAGATGTGTGTTGACGTTATTGCAACGGAATGTAGTAAGTTACAGCCTAAACATATACGAATTGATAACAATGGTATGCAACATATCGTCAAAAACAGCATTAACCGATTGTTTAAATTTGCACCAAATGAGCTTATGACTACGAGAGACTTTTTGGAGAAAATTATTTGGCTATTATACACAAATTATAATGCTTTTATTTATCCTATGTATGTTATAAAGGACGATGGCCGAGGCAATCAAACAAGAGAATACATTGGCTTTTACCCTTTAAATCCTACACTTGTTACATTTCTACAAGATCAATCAGAGAAACTTTTTGTAGAAATGTCGTTTGGGAATGGTGATAAATACACTTTAGCTTATTCTGATGTTATTCATCTAAGAAAAAGATTCAGTAGTAATGACGTTATGGGTGGTGACGCTTTTGGTAAGCCGGACAATAGAGCTTTATTAAAGGTGTTGAGTATTAATGATTCATTAATGCAAGGGCTGGAGAAGGGCATGAAAGCAAGTTTGTCGGTGCGAGGAATTATTAAAATTAATACAATGCTAGAAACAGAAGAACAAAAAAAGGAACGTGCACGATTCGAACAAAACATTGCTGATTCTAAAACTGGAATCGTACCAATAGATTTGAAAAATGACTACATTCCAATTAATACTGATCCAAAATTAATAGATAAGGATACACTAGAATTTTTAGATCAGAAAATTTTACGTAATTATGGCGTTTCAACTGCAATCCTCTCGGGCGATTTTAATGATGAGCAATATCAAGCTTTTTATGAAAAAACATTAGAGCCTTTGTTAATTAGTTTAGGACAAGCTTTTTCTAAGACAATTTTCACAGCAAGAGAGTTAGATGTAGGAAACGAAATAATATTTTACCAACGTGAAATGATGTATTTAAGCACTAGTGCAAAAATGAATTTATTAAAAACTGCTGGAGAACAAGGATTATTATCAGATAATCAGAAACTAGCATTGATTGGTTATCCTCCAATTGCCGGAGGGGAAAGACGTACTCAATCCTTGAATTATATTGATGTGAATTTAGCGAATGCTTATCAAATGAGTAAGAAAAATATAGGAACAGAGGGAGGCGATCCAGATGAGCAACAGTAAATTGCCTACGAAAGTTGAGCCTGTAATAAGGCATTTTAGTTTAAAAGATTTAAGGGCGAATGATGAAGGTAATTTTATCGAAGGGCATCCAGCAATCTATGACCAAGTTACAAACATTGGAGGATGGTTTAATGAAGTCATTGAGCGAGGCGCGTTTGATAATTGTAATTTCGATGATGTGTTGTTTAGTGTAAATCATGATCTGAAAAAAATTCCTTTAGCTCGCAGTCGTAGAAATAATGGTAATTCAACGATGCAACTTCAAGTAAATGGAGCAGGGTTATATATTCGAGCGAATCTTGATATAGAAAAAAATAATGAAGCAGGTGCGTTATATAGTGCTGTGAAGAGAGGAGACATCGACGGGATGTCTTTTATTTTTTTTGTAGATCAAGAAAAATGGGAAGAACTGGACAGTGATATGCCTACAAGGCGTATTCAAAAGATTAAAAGAGTAATTGAAGTAAGTGCAGTCAATTTTCCTGCTTATTCAGGAACTGACATAAATGCTCGTGACCAATCTGTGCTGGATAGCGCAGAAAAAACATTGGAGAATGCTAGGTCTCAGTTGGATAACTCGAAAGGCGAGCTTGAAATTTTACAATTAAGAAATCAAATTTTAATGAAAATGGAGGAAGTATAAAATGAAAAAGAAGTTACTTGCACTATTAGCTAAAAAGGAAGAGCGTAAAAAACAATTAGGTAAGACTGCTGAATCAACTGAATCGGTAGCCGAATTACGAAGTATTAATGCAGATTTGGAAACCTTAAATGCTGAGATTGCAGAGTTGCGCAGCATGGTGGATGCTTTGCCTGATGAAAACGAAGAAAAGGGTGAATTAGGTGGACTTGAACCACCTGAACAACGTAATGCTCCGCAAGGTCAAACGAATATCATAGGGACTTATGGTGTTGGTGGTGGTAATGGAAATAGTAATGAATCTCGTTCAGTTGATCCACATGATACGCCTGAATATCGACAAGCCTTCATGCAATATGTAACAAAAGGTATTAAAAATGACCAATTAGAGTTTCGTGCAGATGCTACTACGGGTACAGGCGATATTGGTGTGGTTATTCCAACAACAGTTTTAAATAAAATTGTTGAAAAGATGAAGGATTATGGTCGTATTTGGGCGCGTGTAACTAAAACAAGTATGCAAGGAGGCGTAGAAATACCACTGTCTACTGCAAAACCTGTAGCGACATGGGTAGCGGCTGGTACTATGTCAGATAAGCAAAAGAAAACGGTGCCAGGTAAAATTGTATTCTCCTATCACAAGTTGCAATGTCGAGTAGCAGTAGAGCTTGTGGCGGCTACGGTAGCTATGCCAGTATTTGAGCAAACAATTACTGATAATATTTATGAAGCTATGATTATTGCTCTAGAAGAAGCAATTATTAATGGCAGTGGAACAGGGCAACCATTAGGTATTACAAAAGATTCAAATATACCTACAGAACAAATTATTGATGTTACGCCTGCTGAATATGGAAAGTACAATACTTGGACTGACCTATATGCAAAAATTCCTCGTAGCTATCGAAACGGTGCTGTATTAATTATGGCAGATGCAGATTGGAATAAATATATTGTAGGCATGGTTGATGATGTAGGACAACCTATTGCTCGTGTTAATTATGGCATGGATGGTATCCAAACTGAGCGATTACTAGGAAAAGAGGTTATTCCTATTGAGGATCACTTGCCAAGTATTGATGATGCACAAGAAGGGGACATTGTTGGTATTTTAGTGAAATTGTCTGATTACATGGTGAACAGTAATATGCAGCTATTCTACAAACGTTATTTCAATGAAGACACTGATGAGTATATTAGCAAATCAACTTTAATTTGTGATGGTAAATTAGCTGATCGTAATGGTGTCGTTTTAATTCGTAAAGGCGCTTAAAAAGGATGGTGGGCTGAATGACAACAGATCAATTAGTGATGGAGTGTAAAAAAGGTCTCAATATGTCATTAGAAGCGGATGAAACCATTGATGGAGCCATTAAACAAAAATTATTAGCTGTGAGAGCATATTTACTTGGTGCGGGTGTCGCATCTGGACGATTAGATTCAGATTTAGGAATTGCTGTGACAGTTGTGGGTGTAACAGATTTATGGAATTTAAACGCAGGAGAAATTAAATTTTCTCCTGTTTTTAATACACTCGCAACACAATTAGCACTAGGAGGCTCAACATGAGACGTGATAGTGTTATTTATTTTTTACCCACTAAAATAGTGCAAGATTCAATCGGAAACGAAAAGGAAGAATTCGGAGAGCCAAGAAAGGTACTTGCTGAAAAGAATTCAGTACGACAATCAGAATTTTACCAAGCTGCTACATCTGATTTTAAGCCTGAAATTGTATTTAAAGTGTGGACGCATGAGTATAAGGGTGAAAAATTCCTTAGTTATAAGAATCAAATATACCATATCATTCGTACTTTTGAAAAAAGCTTTAGAGAGCTTGAATTAGTTTGTGAGGTGAAGATTGATGGCAACGCCTATATCGGGAATCGCTGACGAAATAGCAAGGCAATTGAAAAGGTATAATCTTATCTTAAAAGAAGATATAGACGCAGCTTCTAAGGAACTTACTAAAGAGGCTGTGGATGAGCTTAGAAATAGTTCGTTAACACCTAGATTAACAGGTGACTACGCTGAAGGATGGAAACAATCAAAAGTAAAAGGGAATTGGGTGGCTCATAACGAAACTGATTATCAACTTACTCATTTATTAGAAAAGGGACATGCGAAAGTTGGGGGTGGTCGTGTTGACCCGTATCCACACATTGGACCCATTGCTAGAAAAGTAGGCGATAAATTTGAGGAACGAATTGACGATATTGTGAGGTTAAGAGGATGACACTAGAAGAACTTAAACTAAAATTAGATACTCTTGGCTATCCAGTCGCCTATTCACATTTTAATTCAAAAAAAACACCACCATTTATTTGTTATGTTGTTATAAATGGTGACACATTTAATGCAGACAATTCAGTTCTTTCTAAATACACTTATGTGGATATTGAATTGTATGTTGTTGAAAAAAATGAAAATGCAGAGAAAAAAATAGAAGATATGTTAGCAGAAAATGAACTCCCTTGGGATTATAATGAAATTTTCATTCAATCCGAGGGAGTTTTTAAGTGCACATTTTCAATTACTTTAATTAGGAGGAATAATAATGAGTGAAAAAGTTTCATTTGGTTTAAAAAACGTTCATTACGCAAATTATGAGATAGTTGCTGGTGAGCCAGTTTTTGAAAAACCTGTGCCATATCCAGGTGCAGTTGAAATAACTAATGATCCAAAAGGGGAACAAGCAGAATTTTTTGCAGATAATACAACTTATTTTGTAACAGTATCTAATCAAGGTTATGAAGGTTCTTATACATCTGCTGAACTACCAGAAGATTTTCGTGTTAATGTCTTGGGTGAGACGCGTATTAATGGTCTATTAGTCGAAAAAACAACAGCAAAAGTAAAGCCGGTTGCTTTGTTATTTGAATTTGATACTGATAAACGAGCACGTCGTCATGCTTTATTAAATGTAACCTTTAATCGCCCTTCATTTGGTTCCAAAACGAAAGAAACATCAGCAGAAGTTAATACAAATGAATTGACATATGCAGCAGCACCATTAAATGAAATAACAAAGGTAACAACATCAGATGTAACGCCAGCAGAAGTTTATGATAACTGGTATGAAGAAGTCCAATATGAATATATGACAACACCTATAGACCAGACTCCATTAACTGTGACGGTTGTTCCTGCTGATGAGGCAACGGATGTCTCTACTACGACTCATATTGTATGGACGTTTAATAAAGCTATTAGAGATACAGATATGACAAGTGCAAATTTTGTTGTTATGGATTCAACTAGTGAAATTACTGGAACATTATCATTAAGTACAGATAAAACAACAGTAACATTTGCACCAACAGCACCTTTAGTAGTATCTACTTCATATGTAGCGATTGCAACTAAAAACATCAAAGATGCTAGTGGTAATTCGTTAGCAGCTAATAACATGACAAACTTCACTACGGAGGTTTAATCAATGGAAATTACATTAACTATTGACAGTAAACAAATACCTTTTAAATCAAATGGCGCAGTCACAAAACGTTATATGATGCAATTTCAACGTGATATGTTGAAAGATATTTTAAGTATGGGTGTTACAGAGAAAAGTTTCGATGACATGTCAGAAGGTGAAAAAATCGCATGGATGCGTGATAACATTGACTTCAACATGTTTTACGATATTGCATGGGTATTTGCAAAGACAGCAAACAATGAAGTTCCAGATCCGCTGGCTTGGCTAGAATCCTTTGATGTGTTCCCGATTTTAGAAATTATTGAGCCGTTGCAAGGATTACTCGAAAAAACAATAGGTTCTAAAAAAAAGTAATAACTAACAGTGCTAATAGTACAACTGGTCATATTAGCACTGAACAATTTTTAGTGTTGTGTCGTGAATGTAATCTTTCACATGATGATTTGGAAACGATGACTTTTGGTATGTGTTTAGATTACATTGATGAATATTTAGAAATGAAAAATCCAAATAAAGAAAATAAGAATATACGCAAAGCATCACAGGCGGATTTCGATTCATTCTAACACTTGCCTTTTGGCAGGTGTTTTTTGTTTGACTAAAAGGTAGGTGAGAGGAATGGCAAATAACAGAATCAAAGGTATTACAATAGAACTTGGCGCTGATACAACAGGTTTAACAGATGCGCTGAAAGATGTAAATAAAGAAAGTAGTAAGGTGCAAAGTGAACTAAAAGAAGTAGAACGAGCCTTAAAATTTGATCCAGGTAATACAGAGCTAATAGCTCAAAAACAACAGCTTTTAGCAGAACAAATACAAAACACAAGCCAAAAATTGGACGTCTTAAAAGAAGCTCAATCACAGGTTGAAGCTCAATTCCAACGTGGGGATATTGGAGCGGAACAATATAGAGCATTCCAACGTGAACTAGCGACAACCGAAGCTCAATTACGACAGTATCAAAATCAAATGGATGCAACGGCAGCCAATCAAGATCGTTTAGCTCGTACTACAGGAGAACTATCAGCATTTTTTCAGGCAACTGGTACAGAAGTTAACCAATTCGCTGATGTCCTAGGTACACGTTTATCTAATGCTATTAGGGATGGTTCTGCAACCTCGGACGAAATGAATCGTGCTTTGCGTTTAATGGGGCAACATGCTTTAGGTGCTGGTGCGGATATTGACCAAATGAGACAGGCTTTAAGACGTGCCAGTGAGGGCGCTAATCTCGATGAAGTAAGACAAGATTTAGCGCGAATCACTCAAGAAGCTAATCAAGCTGAGGATGCAGTAAATGGTTTTGGACAAGAATTATCGGGTGTTGTTGCAGGTTTAGCGGCAGGTGGAGGCATTGCAGGAGTTTTAAGTCAAGCATTAGATGTTGCTAGTTTAAATACTCAGATTGATATATCTATGAATCTGAATGAAGCCGATACAAAAGCAGTTAGACAGTCCATCATGGAAACGACAGCCGCGATTGGTGATGAAGAGGCTGCATACGAGGGTGTACGAAGACAGTTATCGTTGAATAAAGATGCGTCTATGGAAACTAACCAAGAAATCATAAAAGGTGCGGCTACTATTGCGTATGCATACAAGGAAATAGACTTCAAAGAGTTGATTCAAGAATCGCATGAGATTGGGAAAGAACTTGGTATTTCGCAAAAGGAAGCTTTAGGACTTGTAAATGGTTTGCTTGATGTTGGATTTCCACCAGAGCAGCTAGATATTATTGCTGAGTATGGCAGTCAACTAAAAATGGCGGGGTATACGGCTGAACAGATTCAAGGAATAATGGCAGCAGGAGTCGACACGGGAACTTGGAATATCGACATATTAATGGACGGATTGAAAGAAGGGCGCATCGTCGCTGCTGAATTCGGTCAGGGTATTGATAAATCTATGCAAGATGCAATAAAAGGTACAAATATCAGTGCTCAACAATTAGAAAAGTGGGGTCAAGCAGTAGCTACAGGTGGTCAAGAAGGCGTTAAAGCTATGCAAGAAATGAACTTAGCGCTTTCGTTAATTGATGACGATACCAAGCGTAATGAAATAGGCGTAAAGATGTATGGTACGCTTTGGGAAGAGCAAGGCGGCAAGATATCACAAACTATTCAAGGCATGAATGAGCATATCAGGACAGCGGCACAAAACACTAAAGAATTAAATAGTGATACAGCTAAACTTGAGTCCGATCCTGCATATCAACTAGCAGTAGCAATAGGTAATATAAAGGAAGCATTAGCGCCTGTATTAGCAAGTATTGCAGAATTTGTTGCCAAAATAGCTGAATGGGTCAGTAATAATGCAGAATTAACAGCTGCAATTGTCGCGATAGTTTCTACAATAGGTATTCTTGTAGGTTTATTTGCTGCGTTAATGCCAGCTATAGGAGGACTTGTCACCGCATGGCCCGCATTAGTTGCCGCAATTGGAACTATATCAGCACCTATAGCATTGGTCGTCGCCGCAATAGCAGGAATAGGCATTGCTTTAGTGGCAGCATATCAAAATTCTGAGACGTTTCGGGAAAATGTACAAGTAGTTTTTTCAAAAATAAAAGAAATTGCAGTCACAGTCTTTGAGGCAGTGGCTTCTTTTATTGGAGAAAAAATTGCACAGATAAAACAATTTTGGGATCAAAATGGAGCTCAAATTTTGCAAGCTGCACAAAATTTATTTAAGGGAATACTTTCAGTAATCGAATTTTGTATGCCAGCAGCGCAATTAATTATAGAAACAGTATGGACAGCAATAAAAAATGTGATTGATGGAGCGCTAAACATTATAATGGGCGCAATTAAAATTTTTTCAGGATTATTTACAGGAGATTTTTCAAAAATGTGGGAAGGCGTAAAACAAATCTTTAAAGGAGCCATTGATTTAGTTGTTGGTTGGATGACTCTTTCGTTCTTCGGTGGTATCAAAACTATTGTTATGAATCTCGCTAAAACAGGTGTAAGCCTATTAAAAGGCATGTGGGACGACATAGTAAAATTCTTTACCTCTATGGGTTCAAAAGCGTCCTCCACAGTTTCTAGTTTTTCGACTTCTGTGCTTAATTTCTTTAAAAATTTGGCTACGAATGCAGGTAGCACCATCTCTAATATGGTTACATCTGTAATAAATTTTGTTAAAAATCTTGCTACCAATTTTGTAAATACAGTTTCTACTATGCGGACAAACGTAGTTAATAAAATGACTGAAATTAAAGATGGCATGATAGAAAAAGTAAAATCGTTACCTGCACGATTTAAATCCATCGGTGAAGATATTATTAATGGTCTTATAAAAGGTATTTCAGCTATGACAACCAATGCACTTGAAGCAATTACTGGTGTTGTGGATGGCGTAGTAAATAAAGCAAAGAGTTTATTAGGAATTAAATCACCATCAAGAGTATTTGCTCAAATTGGTGCATGGACAGCTCAAGGATGGGCAATAGGTATTGAAGAGAAAGGCAACATGGTAAAAAATGCAGTGAGCGATATTGCCCTTACCGCACAAGATATTGCAGAGCACTATGTAAATGAAGAGAAGAAATTACGTAGTGGTGCCAATTCAGAGATTGCAAAAATTGAAAAAGACAAGGCTACTGAAATTGCTAAAATCGAAAAACGCATGCATGAAGATGTTTCGAAAGCTCAACGTGCAGCTTCTAGTAAAAAGAAAAAGACTACACAAGATGATGCGCTTAAAATCCAAAGAATTAAAGAAGATGCAGCTGCTAAAATATTAAAATTAGAAACTTCTTCTGATGAAAAAATTAAGAGTCTGAAATCAAAGTCGACAAAAGAAATCGTTGAACTTGAAAGCAAAATGAATAAAGATTTGCTAGAAGAAACGAAACGTTATATTGACGATAAAAAGTCGTTAGATCAACTATCGTTGGTAGAAGAATCTCAAATTTGGGAACAATCTATGAAACTATTTGCGGAAGGTACTCAAGAACGTATAAAAGCTCAACAAGAGTACAAAAAAGCTGTAGAATCCGTGAACAAAGAGATTACAGGTATCAATGGTGACTATTCCTCAAGAGTAATAAAAATCAATGAAGATTTAATTAAAAGTGAAGAAGCTGTTACCAAGGCATATGATGACGAGTTGGATAAACGCACTAAATCCTATTTTTCATGGAAAGGACTTTTTGAAGAGTTCAAAGTTGAAATGGGTATAACTGGAGAGCAATTAATAGCTAATCTATTTTCGCAAGTAGATGGTTTTAAATTGTGGCAAAAGGAAATTGAAAAAATCTCAGGTAGAGCAATTGATAAAGGTTTACTTGAAGAATTACGCCAGATGGGTCCTAATGCTTTGCCAGAGTTAATTGCTCTTAATCAACTAACTGACTCGCAATTACAACAATACAGCGATTTATATAAAGAAAAGTCAAAACAGGCACGTACACAAGCAGAAACTGAGCTTAAAGGTATGAAAGATGATGCAGACAAACGAATTTCAGAACTAAGAAAGGCAGCTAATGACCAACTTGATACGTTGAAAAAAGAATGGAATGACAAGATTAAATCATTAACAAAATCTACATCTACAGAGTTATCCACTCTAGAACAAATTGGAGTAGATGCAGGTAATGGTTTATTAAATGGTCTCTCTTCTACATCTGAATCCATTCGAAAGAAAGCTTTAGAAATCGCTGAATCAGTAAGTAAAACAATTTCTGGAGCACTTAAAATTAAGTCTCCTAGTAGGGTTACGATGGGCTTTGGTGTAAATATCAACGAGGGTTTAATTAAAGGTATTGAACAGTCTCAAAGTAAGCTACAAGGGGCTATGAATAGTGTGTATGGTTCATTAGCAAGTAGTGCGAATAAGTCTCAAGCAAATCAAATAGCACAACAGCAACAAATTATTAACCAATCAAGCAACACAGATTTGTCAGGGTTAATTGCTGCTATTGTCCAGTTAGCCTCACGTCCAGTAGAGGCAGCACTATATGTGGATGGTCAACCAATGGCTAATGCAATAACACCATTTGTAAGTAATATTATGGGAAATGATTATAATTCAGCACTAAGAAAAAGCGGGTGGAAACAATGATTGTAACAAGTCTAGCTGAGGATACAGAATTGTTAGTTGATTATCATAGTTTAAAAAGAACAAGAAAGACTAACAGTGATTATTCAATTTCATTTGTTATTTTAAGGACAGAAAAAAATTTACATTCATATACACTTGTAGAAGAAGAAAGTATTATTAAATACGATGGACAGCAATATCGAATAAAAGATGTGACAGAAGTACTTGCAGGTGTAACGCCTATAAAAACAGTACAAGCGGATCACATCTTTTTTGATTTGGTTGATACCTATAAATATGATTATTTAGAGAATACACAGCATCTACAGACATGCCTAACATTTGTGTTAGATGGGACAGAATACACATTTGAGGTTATTGACTCGTTTTCCAGTGCTGTTTTTGACAAGTTTGGGGATGACAATGCATTGTCATTGGTTCAAAAAGCCTTAAATGTTTTTGGCGCAGAAGTACAAATCAACAATAAACATTTAAAATTTTATCGACAAATTGGTACAGATACAGAAACGCAAATACGCTATGGTTATAATGTCAAAGCGTTAGAAAAGTACGTAAATACAAATAATCTTTCCACTCGTATTCGAGGGTTTGGAAAGAAAAATGAGGATGGTAGTTACGTTGTAACAGCTGAGTACATTTCGCCCAATGCTTCCATTTATGGTATTCGTGATGCAAAGCCAGTCTATGACGAACGTTACACCGTCTACGAGGAATTATTAGCCAGAATTAAATCAGAGCTAATAGACGAGCCTCAAGTGAGTTTTAAAGTCGATGCCTTAGAGCTTAAAAAAATGGGCGTACTTACAGAGCAATTAAATGAAGGTGATAGGGTCTTTGTTATATATGAACCACTAGGCATTGATTTAATAGCGAGAGTACTTGAAATAGTAGATTATCCTGAATCACCGAAGCCAGCCGAGTACACTTTCGGCAATTTCAGAAATAACTTTACTAATGAAATGGCAGGATTCCAGAAGACGAAAGATAATTTAGATGCTATTTTAACTGGTAAACAAAAATTACCTTACAACGTATTGGATGATGCTGTATTACGAGCTACAGAAGCTTTAACATCAGCTATGACCGAGTTAGTTTTTGATAATGGTATTATTGCTCGCGATCCATCTAATCCAAATAGATTAGTATTAATTAATTCTAAGGGTATTGGAATCAGTGACAACGGAGGAGCTACATTTAAAGAAGCCATAACAGCAGATGGATTTGTTTTATCTGCTGGAGCAATCGGGCAGTTAAAAGCTAATAATATTGATGTCACAGGACTGATAATGTCTATAAATGATGAAGGTACGACTACCATAGATGGCGGTCGTATCACAACAAATAGTATTGATGTACAAAAACTTATGGCTGGTATATTAACAGGTTTTATTATTCAAACGGATGATAATCCATTCGCCCCACGTATTTATATGGGCGGGTCTAGATTCGAAGCTTCAAATGGCGATAATATCATCACGATAGACACGGAAGCTTGGGGAGCCAGTACAGCATTAATTTTGAAAAATGGGTCTTCTATACTTACGATGCAAACTTACGATGATAGAACTTCATTCACAGGAACAGGCGAAATAGAGATATGGAATCCGGGTGGATTGTATGTTGTGACCGATTTAAATGTAGCTGGCTCAAAAAATGCAACTGTAACAACATCAATTGGTAATGTAAATGTTAGTGCATATGAAACAGCAGAGTACTATTTTGGTGATCTTGGCAGAGATGAAATTGTGGATGGTCAATGCATTATAGAAATAGAATCATTGTTTAAAGAAACAGTAAATACAAATATTGATTACGAGGTTTTCCTCACGCCTTATGGACGTGGGGTTATTTATGTTGATTCAGAAGAAATGACATCAGAACATTTTATTGTTCGAGGGGATGACATTCCATTTGCTTACGAGATCAAAGCAAAACGTAAAGGGTATGAGGACGTCCGGTTGGAATTAACACACGAAAGCGAGGTAGAGGACATTGTACAAAATGCTTCGCAAAAATAAAGATGGTAGTATCGAAACCTTTCATGTTGAAGATTTAAAAACTAAACAGATGCTAGACACCGAACGCAAGAAAGAAAGGTTTCTAAAATCAATTGTGATTACTGAAAACAACAGGAAAAATGATCTCAGGTTACGTCAAAAATTAGCCGGTGATTTACGTAAAATTAAGATTGCTAGAAAAGAGGTGCTGTGATGATTATTCAATTATCAAATGGTACTCAGTATGACATCTCAGATTATGGCTTAAAACGATTGTTTCATCGTATACCATCATTAGATATAAATCACATTACCGAACCTGTAGAAAGAAGAGGAAATATAGTAGTAGGTACTCAATATCAACAAAGAGTAATAACAGTAACAATTTTGTATATTGTTAAAGATATTTTCAGTTATGACTTACTACGAGACGAATTAAATGCTTTGTTCGCAAGAGATGAGGCATTTTATATCCTATTCAAGCGTGAACATTGGAAACGATATAAAGTACGTTTAGCACAGCAATTTTTGATAGAACCAAATCAAAGTATGGAAAGCTTTGAACTTCAATTCAGGATGGATGATCTATTTGCCGAGTCGGTAGGTACTTCGCTAGATCTACAGAATCGTGGGGAGTGGGATGCAGATATTTGGGGATTTGGTTCAGGTATTAATTATGATACGCAATACAAATATACATTCAATACAAATAATTTTGTGGTGAAAAACATCGGTAATCATACAGTTGATCCATGTATATCAAATTTAGAAATCACATTGAAAGGAACGTTTGGAAGTTTTGCGCAAATCACAAATTATACAACTGGTGATGTATACCGATTCAATAATGCTTTGTCATCATCGGATACTTTAAAACTCATAGGTATACAAACCCTGAAAAATAGTTTAAGTGCTTTTAAGCACACTAATCATAAACTATTAACCTTAGTACCAGGAGATAACATTATAACTGTCGATGGTGGTACTGTAGATATTGCTATTTTTGATTTCCGATTTTTATATAAATAGGAAGGTGATAACATGACGATATTAGATAGATTAGATTCCAATTGGTCGCGAGAAGAACGTGAAAAAGTAAATGATAATTGGACAATTATTGAGAGTTATTTATCTAATTTACAGGGTCAAATTAATTTTCTTACAGGTAATGTAAACGTACAAGGACTTATAGACCAATTAAAAAGTTTGTTAAGCCAAGGAACTATAATCTTAGATGAATTAAAATCAGCCTTGATTAATGTAGAAGAGATTATTGTAGATGCTCAAAATGCTACTAACGATGCCAATGATGCAGCACAAAAAGCTTTAAATGCAGTTGATGAGATTCAAAGTATGCTTGATAATTTTCAAGTAAGGGGAACCTACGATAATGATACTGTCTACTCAAAAAACAATAGTATTTTTTATGAGGGTAGTTCTTACATTTATAAAAATAATACACCTAGCAAGGGGAATCCTCCTCCTAATTATCCGACAGTTGCAAATGACCATTGGCAAATGACTGCTGCTAAAGGTGCAAGTGGTGATGGTGCTGTATCAAAGGTAAATGGAAAAGAGCCGGATGGCACAGGGGAAGTTATTTTAACAGCGAGTGATGTAGGAGCAGCAAGTGCTGAACAATTGGACCAACTTGAACAGACAACAGAAAATCATATCGGCGACAATGCTAAACACTTACAACCGGGTCAAAGCGATAAGATTAATAACTCATGGCAAAAAAATACGTATAATGACACGGTTATTAGCAATTTAGGTTCAAAAACAGTAACAAGAGTATTTTCTATAGCACCTAGCGATTGGACTTCTAGCACGAATGTAGAAATTGCACAAATATACATCCCGATAGTCAATTTTTCTGGAATAATTAAAGCATCTTATGCAACAACTGGCTACAGTTCTAATGCAAATGGTGGTGCAGAGGTACTTTACAATGTAGCAAAGTTTAGCAATGAGATTGTGTATAACACTAAATGTATAGTAAGCATTTCTCCACAATTCGCGGCTAATTATGCCATTGCAGACATTGATAAAACGCAGGACGCTATTACAATCAACTTCTACAAGGCTCCTACAGCAAAAAATCCCCTTATTGTCAAAATAGAAATGGTTGGGGTTTACGATACAATATTTAATGAATTGGGTTCAGCGGTTGTAAATATATATGATACAGGTTCACCAAATGGAGCTGGATACCCTTGGACACCACAGAAAGACCTTGACAAGCGCATCACAGAAAATTTTACCTTGTTCAGTAGTTTTAAAGCTAAAATTGCATCTGCTACTACTGATAAAGGTGTACCTACTAATGCAGATGCAACAGGCGACCAAATGGCTGCGAATATTAGAGCTATATCTGGTGGTAGAAAAGAAGTTCAAGGGAGTTTTAGCGTACCTACTCTTGCACCTAAAGCAACAAGCCAAAACTATGTGACACCACTAGTAGATTTTCAACCTATGATGGCATACACAGATGAAGTCGGAGCTGTTATTTTTAATGCCACTGAACGTTGGGAAGGAACTGACGCATATAGTAATGGTTTTCACACATTAAGAGCAATACCAGAACAAGTGGGCAATCAATGGAGAGTTACTTTTAGATTTTATAACGCGTTAAATTATAATTCTGCCGCAAGAAATATACCATATATACTTTTATCACAATTATAAGGGGGGATTATATGCAAATATGTAATAGAGTAATTTTTGATAAACCAACTGGTGTAATAATTTATCAAACAGGAGAGCATCAAGGGGAAGTATCTCCACACCCTGATATTACAGAGGTTGATTTTATTGATATTCCTTTTGGCGTCATAGATTACAAGAAAAATTACATTGAATCAATTGATGTATTGACACTAAAACCAATTATCAAAATGTTCCCAAGCCAGGAGGCAGAGGAACAAAAGCGCATCCTAGAACTTGAAGATGCTTTATTATTACAAACAGAAAATGAAGTAGGAGGGATATTATAATGGTTAATCAAATCGTTGTAAGAATAGCAGCAGAACGTATTGTGTCGAAAGGTCTTAATCCAAAAACAAACAAAACTTATGTCATTGACGACATCACGAATCAGGATTACAGACAAGCCGTAGAGGATTATATTTTAATTACTAATGAAGATGTCTAATCGTTCCATATTGTTCAATAATTAAATACAAATTAGTAGCCGTCCTGAAAATTCAGGACGGCTTTTAATATTGATGAAAGTAGGTGTTTTATGAGTATAGAAATGTCTCTGCTTATTGCTGTTATCGGAGCGGCAATAGGCATAATGGGAGCAATTACAGCATTGAAAAAAGATAGTAAAAGTCAAGGTGTAATAGAAGCAAGTATATCATCTAAAGTGGATTACATTGCTCATGGAGTAGATGATATAAAACTAGAAATTAGAGATCAGGCACGAAAAATTGAAGCACATAACGAGCGCTTAGCGCGGGTAGAAGAATCAGCAAAATCAGCACATAAACGAATTGATAAAATGGAGGAAACAGCAGATGAAAATTAATTGGAAAGTACGTCTACAACACAAACAATTTTGGATGTCATTAATTGCATTACTTATCGTGCTCGCTAATCAATTAGCGGGCATTTTTCATGTCGATATAACAATTTACAATGACCAAGTGACAGCCATTTCAGAGACGATTCTAAGCATTTTAGGCTTACTTGGTATTATTATCGACCCAACAACAAGAGGCGTCTCAGATAGTGAACAAGCTATGAATTATGGTAAACCAAAGGACGGTGCTCAATAATGGTAGTTATTCGAAAAAAGCTAGTATCTGATGCTCAAGCAGCAAAGGTCACAAACGGAAAAGGTAATACCAAAAGAAAAGTAGTTGTTCATGGCACAGATAATTACCGTACAGGGGCAGATGCGGATGCACATGCTCGCTTACAAGCGAATGGCAATAGTCGATCTGCTTCATGGCATTGGCAAGTTGATTGTAATGAGGCTGTACAATCGTTTGAACATACTTGGAAATGTTGGGCTGCTGGAACAGCTAAAGGTAACTCAGAAGGTATACATGTTGAAATGTGTGTAAACAGTGATGGTGATTATAAAAAGACTTTAGAAAACACTGCTGCTTTAATTGCTAAGATTTTGAAGGATGAGAAACTAACTATAAATGATGTAGTACAACATAATTACTATAGTGGTAAGAACTGTCCTCGAGAAATCCGTTCAGGAAACATACCTTGGAGTGAGTTTTTGAAGATGATTCAGAAAGCAGGCGTTGTACAGGTGCCTAAACCAACTACAGATAACAATAAGTATCGAATACTAACAGGAACATATGGTACATTACAAGCTGCTGAAAATGTACTAGATGTGTTGAAACATCGTTTTGGATGGTTAGCTTATATTGAGCAAGACAATAAGCAATGGCGTATTAAAACAGGTACATTTACAGGTATGACAGCAGCGCAATCAGCTGCGGAAAAAATAAAAGTAGCTAAACTTGCGCAAGTAGCAAATCCAATACCAGCTTAATATTACTGAAACTAAGATAGTTTAATCAGTTTTCAGTCTTAGTCATTATCATTTTTCAAAATAAATAGCCACTCAATTGAGTGGCTAAATTGTTTATTGAATTGGAATCGTGAAAGAAACATCTTGAGTATCGTAAGAAGTATCATCATAGACATCACCAAACATTAATTTAACTTCTTTCACGTTTTCTACATCAATTTCTTTTCCATCAGGAGCTAAGAATTCAAGAACTGCTTCTTTCTTCACTCCTCCTTGAATATCTCCTGAAACATCACCATCAGTTAGGAACATGTTAGCATCTAATTGCATATCACCTACTACTAAAGAACCTTGGTCTGGATAGAAGGTAACTTTAGTATCCTTTGTATTCTGAACATTTACACCAACTTGAATTTTCTTTTTTGTAATTTTAATTTCACCAAGTCCAACTTTTAAGCCTAAAGCATCGACGCTGTGTGCACTAGCATCTACTTTCTTAGAGCCATCAGTTGCTTCATTTTTGTTTGATGAAGTTTCAATTTTTTCTCCAGAAGTTCCAGTAGAAGGTTTGTCATCATCAGAACTGCACATAGCTAAGGCAATAATTAATACAACCAATAGTATTAACCCACCACAACCAAATTTAAAAAATTTCTTCATTGTAGAAACTCTCCCTTTATATGTAATATTAATGCTCTTAAAGACTATATCAAATTTCCTATATTGTGTCAGTAATAAATTTGTAGAAAAATTTAAAAAAGCATAACAATATCAAAGGAGGTAAGTTATGTCAAAACTACACTTATTAAATGAAATAATTACAGTTGTTAAAATGATTTCTGGAGAATATGACGAGACAAAACTTGCTTTGTATCTGGATGATTTGTTATCTACATATTCCATTGAGGCAAAAGATGAAATAGATGTATCTGAAAGTAATGAAAATCTACTAACGATGTATGTCAACTCTATTAAATTAGAAAATTATTCCACATCAACTATCTCCAATTATCAATATGAATTAATACGTTTTATAAAGTTTATTCAAAAAAATATTTTACGTGTCCAGACAGCAGATATACGGCAATACCTAGCAGCACAAAGCCATTTAAAAAGCGGAACTATCGCAACTAAAATAACAATTATTAGCTCATTTTACAATTGGTTAGTGCAAGAAGAAATGCTACTGAAAAATCCAACTTCAAAGATAAAGACCCCTAAAACTCCTAAAAGGCTTCGAGAAGGATTAACTATTGAAGAATTAGAACTTGTTAGGGAATCTTGTGAAACAATACGCCAACGAGCTTTGATTGAAGTATTTTATAGCACAGCTTGCCGATTGAACGAATTAAGCTCGTTAAATATAAAAGATATAAATTGGCAAGATATGAGTGTAATAGTTTTTGGAAAAGGGAGTAAAGAAAGAAAAGTATTTTTAAGTTTCAAGGCATTATATCATTTGAAAAGATACTTGAAATCACGATCAGACGATTGCGAAGCGTTATTTATTACGGATCGTAAACCATACAGAAGATTAACTAACAGGGGAATACAATATCAAATAGATAAAATAGAACAATCATCACAAGTTAGTAAGCCTTTAACACCACATGTAATGCGTCATACATTTGCTACACTCGCAATGGATGCAGGAATCGAACTAGCCGACTTACAACATCTCCTGGGGCACGAAAACCCATCTACTACGCTCAGATATGCACCAGTAAGTGAAGAGAGAAAAAGAGATGCGTTTAAAAAGTACCATGTGCAATAAAAAAGTAAGACCATAATTAAAACATGGTCTTACAATGCACAAAAAATAAAAATGCACAAATTATGCACATGGATGTGAATAAATGCTGATTTATCAACACTTCAAGGGTATATATTTACCCCGACCACCGGTATCATTTTAATCGTTGATATTTAGCGTTCTATGCGTAGAGCGCTATTTTTACGTTCAATGTGTGTAATATTAGTCGTTTGCATTAGCGAACATGGACCGTTTTTCTAATTAACGTTAGAAAGGCGGTTTTTTCTATGTCTAGACGTAAAAATGAATTAATCGGTAGGGAACTTGATGAGGTGAGTCGTTTGGTATCAAAGCAAATAACAACGATGATTAGGTCTTGTATTTACAAACGAATGGTAAACAGACTACAACAATCAATACAAAACTACAATCAATTCGATTCGATTTTTCATTGGCTGTTCGAAAATAAATACTTGGCCGTAAATGACCTGGCGTGATCGTAAGAATAGCGTTGAAACATTTACAGTTAAACAGTTACATGCGTTGTTTAATGCGACTGACAAAAGTAAACAAAAAAAATTTGTAAAAAAAGATTTTACAACTCCAAATGAAAACAGTATGTCTCCAAGCCACACTTTGAGAAGATTTGTGCTTAAATGTAGCACAGTGCTTTAATTTAAAATTTTATTTATTGAATACAAAGAAAAATCCCTGCTTTCAATAAAAAAGTAGGGATTTTTGTAAAATAGGGGACCTTTTTGAATATAAAACGCACTGAAATGGATTAAACAAAATATGATTTCAATCTAAAAATCAATCAGTTTTTATTAAGCTAATGCACTCGAGATGTTTATTTGTAATTAGCTCACTGTTATGTTTCAATAAAACAAAATGAGATTAACTTGTTATGTTTTATTACCCAGCTATCTTCTAGCTATAATTCAATTTCCAATTTGTTTTTCATTTACATAGTTTAAGTATTCTTGAGCTTCAATGAATTTCTCTTGTGACTCTGCAGGAATTAAAGTGTCATCCAGAGCACCTGTTACTCCTAATTGTGCCCTAATCGTTTCATAGTCTAATAAGGCTTGGATGTATTGTTCATACTCTTCAGTTGTTAGAATCTCTTTGCTTGATGGTAGTCCGTTTAATTTATCAAAGAATGGTTGAATTTCGGACAATGCTACTTTAATTTCTTCTAATTGTTCTGCAGGGAGATGAGAATAATCTATGTTTCCATTTTTATCGCCATATTCAATTTTTGCGCTTGTAAATACACTTAATAAATTTTTAAATTGTTTAAATTCTTCTTTTCCTAGATCGCCTTTCGCTTGATCTAGCTTTGCATTAAATAATAAATAACTTTCCATCGTGACATTTATCGCATGTTTTTTTAAATTATCAAATGAGCCATATAAATCATCGGCAAGTAATGCTTGATAAGCAAATGCACCTGTTGGAATCATTAAAGAAGCAGAAATAACAGCTATTGCCAATCGTTTTTTTACAAAACGATTCAGTTTGCCCCCCATTTCAGACTTTGCTTTATTAATTCCCAACTTACTTCTATCATGAATCTCTACAGGTATTTCTATTTTTGATAGCTCTTGCTTAAGGTGATTATCCATAGTTACCTACCTCCTTTAAATTTTGACGAAGCTTGCCCAAAGCACGGTATAGGACAGATTTTACGGTTCCAAGTGGGATGTCTAATATCTCTGAAATTTCCTTTAATGTACGATCATCGTAATATTTTAGTAAAATGACACTCTTTTCATCCTCTTTTAAAGTATCAATTAGTTCGTGTAAAGATACAGTAAGTGCAATATCTTCATCTTCTGACCCAATCAGCACTTCAAAGTTTGATTTTAGCGGAATTACCTTTTTGTTTTTATTGATTAAGTTCAATGCACAATTAATCGTAATTTTCATGAGCCAAGTCTTAAAATACTCTGTTTTTTTCAATGTACTGATTTTCTTAAATGACTGATAGGCCACTTCTTGAACGAGATCTAATGCATCTTCTTTATTTTTTACATAGACATAAGCCATTCTATAAATATCTGTTTCATACTGTTGAAAAAGCATTAAGTAGGCTTTATCATCACCTTTTTGTGCTTTCTTTACTAAACGTTCAAGTTTCATCTTAATCCCTCCTTTCGTTTTGGTTTTCATCTATTAGACAAACGGTAAGGTGATTTGGCTTAAATTTTTTTAATTAATTTTATATATTGTGCTTTGGGAAGGTCTAATAGATGTGAACACTTTGTCAAAATAATAAAGTTACAATAAGGCTTTTCAAATTTTGCAGAAAACACTGCAGGTATACTATCTGAATAAAGACGAGTATAAATAGACAATTTATTTACACTATAAATCTGCATTTTTCAACTGGCTTCTCAACTTCAACTAATAGGGACTCTAGTTGAACCCTAAATCATACAAAAAGAGGAATTCGCACTTAGCGAATTCCTCTTTAAATTTCTTTATTTACTGTTATGTATGAAGATTAATTGCTAAAAAGCATAAAATATGTTTTGCTAGTATGAGTTAATTTCTTCAAATAAAATGCAGCATTCAAGCCATCGCTAGTGAGAAGGGCTTGAATTTACTATATTATTTTATCAAACTTGAGAAAAAGCTATTATAATTAAAGTTTCTCTTCCCATATCCAAATTGGCTCCTGAAGAACGATGGATGTTAGATTTCGGTTGATTCTTTTTGAATTCACCGTCATCTCATTGCTAAGAACAATCACTGTTAAGTCCTCGTCATTTAGCTGTGCAACATAATGACGGAAACCACTTGGATAACCTCCTGAATGCCCAACTGCTTTTTTCCCCATGACATCTTGAGTATACCATCCATATCCATATTGATACGGAAATTTTTTAGCATGGGTTGTACTCATCAGTTCTGATGTTTCCTTGCTTATCAATACATTATTATTTAAGGCTCTGTAAAACAGTTCTAAATCTTCTACTGTAGAAATGATATCCCCAGCTGCATACGCTGCAGAATTATGCATTAAAGGACCAGCTTTCCCCTCTACATGTCCTTCCGCCTTTGGTATATCAGTTGCAACCATAAACATAGAATTAAACATGCTGCTTGGCTCAAAAATATGCTCTTTTATATAATTTGCATATGGCTGTCCGCTGACTTTTTCAATAATAAGCCCTAACATTACATAACCAGTATTACTATAACTAAAGCTTTTACCTGGGGTAAACCCTAATTCAGAACCGCTAACCGTATTAACAATATCATTTGGATTCCATTCCTTGCTGTAGTCAAATTCGAAATCCGCCTTTAGATAATCAGGAATTCCCGAGCTATGGCTTAGTAGATGATTTATTGTAATAGACTCTCCGTTCGGAAAATCAGGAAAGTATTGTGAAATTGGATCATCTAAGTTTAAAAGTTCCTTTTCCACTAGTTGCATGACTGCTACTGCAGTGAATGTTTTGGATAATGAAGCAATCTGATAGAGTGTGCTTGGGCTATTTGGTAAATCAGTGGCTGCCAATCCGTAACCTTTTGTAAATAAAATTTCACCTTCCTTTGCAATGAGGACGGTTCCCTGAAATTTTTCATTTGTCAAATATTGATCGATTTTTTCAGAAACGCTTCCAGATAAATCACTATGGTTATTACGTCCAAATAATAGCAAAGCTACTATAGATACGATTACAATCACAAGAATCGTAATAGAGAAAAATTTAAAGAATTTTTTCATATAATACCTCTCAATCTATTTCTTCATATCTTATTAAACACTTCCTATTATAAGACAGAATTCGACATAACACACGAATATAATGGAAATATTACCAATATATTTATAATCTTAAATTCTCGAAATGATTTTAGGGTTACTAAATGGACATGTACTAATTTCAGGTAAGCTGAAAAAAAAGTGGGGAAGGAAAGTTTGAAGATTTTAAAGCAAAGATCTAGACGATAAATCTAGAATCGAAGAATATAAAATTTTTTGGTAGAAACAGTTAAAAGTTGAGTTATCAAGTGTAATGGGTAGTACATATGCCTTATAATAAAAAATAAGCTTAGAGCCATAATATTTGTACAAATTATAAAAATTAACCAAATTCCCTGTAAAATAATTAATAATGGAGTGTTATTAGATGTCAATATGGTTACAAATTTTGTTATTTGCTATACCAGGCATTACGATATATTATGGCGTATTTTATGGTACTCCAAAACTAGTGAGGAAAGGTATTCCATTAATTTATTCTTTTTGGTTTTGGTTGTGGATTCCAGCCCTGCTGTTATTACCTTTATCCATAGGCTTGTACATTGTTTTTGAAGATGGAACGTTAACTATCAACGCAATAAATCAAAGATTCCGTTTAAATCCAATAAGCAGAGATGATTGGCTATGGATTGTCCTGGCGGTTATATTAACTATAGTTTTTGACCAAATTTTAGAACCCATAGGAAAAGTATTAGCAAAGTATAAACTATTAGCACCACCTAGCTATTTACCAGAACCGTTTAATCCCTTAAAAAAATTCAATATTCCCCCGAAAGAATTTTTTGGTGTTTCATTAAAAGGTAACTGGAAACTACTACTGGTTTTTGTACCCATTCACTTAATTGCAATGTTCAGTGAAGAAATGATGTGGCGAGGATATCTTTTACCGATACAAGAATCAATGTTTGGAGATATGGCTTGGGTACTAAACGGGCTGCTATGGGCTTGGGTGTTACATATAGCATTAAAATGGCACGTTATTGGAATGATTCCTAGTATGCTGATAGCCCCTTTAATTGCACAATATACTCAATCTACTTGGGCATCATTTGCAGTTCATGCCATTGGAAATGCACCGTTGTGGATCATACTTCTAATTGGGATAATAAATACAACAAGAATATCAAATGAAAAGCAAAGAAAAAATCCTTAGGCATATAGGATTTTTTCTTTGTCCTTTAATTGTAAATAACCGTCTAATTAATCTTTTATTCAAATTAAACTAAATTAAGCGATAAAACTTTTATTTATGAACCCTAAGTAAACAAGTAAGTCAACCGACGGACACGGATCATTTCTTAAAATGGATTAATCCATTTCTAGCAATAAAAAATCTATTCCATGAACATCAAAGTTGGGCAGTTAATGAAGTTCTAAAATATAGCTGTGAATGAAGGCGAAAAGCTCACCACATGTTTGTCACAGCTCTGTCATTGAAGTGAGTTTGGTAGTATTATACAATAGGAATGAACGTTCATTCTTTATCTTTATTCAGCAGAATACCCCCACCACTATAGGTGTTGAGATGAATACGGTTTTGGTTTCTTTTCAGGGGTGTCCAAACACCTACTGAATGAAGATAATGCCTCGGCGGATGTCGCGGATTTTCAAAGGAATGAATTGTGTAGACACAATTCAAAATCCGGACGCAATTACGCCAAGGCGAAATTGATTTGGAGGAAAATTAATGTGACGACGAATAAGAGAGAGAATATAATGAGGGCTTCCTTGATGCTGTTTACTGAACGTGGTTTTGATGCGACAACTGTTCCAATGATTGCTGAAAAGGCACAAGTTGGTGCGGGCACAATTTATCGTTATTTTGAAAATAAAGAGGTGCTGCTCAATTCGCTGTATCGGGAATGTGTGGAACAACTATATCAAACATTGACGAAGGATTTTCCTGTATCCGCCTCAGTTCGCGAACAGTTTCATCATTTGTTTCAGCGGTTAATCCATTTTGGTCAGGAAAATAGAGAGAAGTTAACTTTCATTGATTCACATATGGAGCCAAGGATATTAGATGAAGAAAGCCAAAACAAGTTTTATGAGTGTTTAGGTTTCTTACAGAAATTTATCATTGAAGGGCAGCAGCAGGGGATTATCGTACAATTGCATCCTGATGCTCTAATTCCGATTTTTTATGGCACGATTATTAAATTGTTTAAAGTGACACGAGATAGCGACTTGGAAGAATCCGCTGATTTGTTTGCTGGCATTGAAGAATGCTGCTGGAATGGCCTTAAAATTCATTGACTTTTAAGATAGGTAAATCTTATAAAATTGTACGGTAATAGAGTCACAATTACCATACAATGCAATATACGGAATGAACGTTCATTCCGTTCTAAAATAGGAGGTATAGTGTAATGACAATAATGATTCCACAACCTAAAACATATGGACCATTGGGAAATATTCCACAAATGAATCCCAATACACCGTTCCAATCATTGATGAGCATGGCTCAAAAGCATGGTGAAATTTTTAGATTAAAGCTACCAGTTGGTAATTTACACATTGTCTCTGGTTATGAATTAATGAAAGAATTGGCTAACTCTCCGCGCTTTGGAAAAGTGGTCGAAAAAACAGTGTTGGAGAAGGTACGTACTTTAGGAGGAGATGGGCTATTCACTTCAGAAACAAATGATCCAAACTGGCATAAGGCTCATAATATTTTGCTTCCAAGTTTTAGTAGGACAGCCATGCGTGGCTATTTCGATATGATGCTAGATTTAGCAATGCAGCTTATACAAAAATGGGAGCGATTAAATCCAGAGGAAGAGATCGATATACCTGAGGATATGACGAGACTCACACTTGATACAATTGCTTTATGCGGATTTAATTATCGCTTCAATAGCTTTTATCGAGAGGATTCTCATCCATTTGTAGCAAGCATGGTTAGAGCATTGGATGAAGCATTGAATCAGGCACAGCGACTGGGTATACAGGATAAATTAATGGTTAAGACAAGAAAGCAGTTCAAGCAGGATATCGATTTTATGTTTTCGCAGGTGGATAAAATCATTGCCGAACGCCAAGCTAATGGCTCGCAAGGAGAGAAAGATTTATTGTCTCATATGCTTCACGGCAAAGATTCTGAAACAGGCGAAACGTTGGAAGCGGAAAATATCCGGTATCAAATTATTACTTTTTTAGTTGCTGGGCATGAGACGACAAGTGGTCTTCTTTCTTTTGCGATTTACTATTTATTAAACAACCCAGATAAATTACAAAAAGCCTATGAGGAAGTAGATAGTATTCTTACAGATCCAATCCCAACCTATGAGCAAGTTAAACATCTTAAATATATCCGAATGATTTTAGATGAGTCTTTACGTCTGTGGCCTACCGCTCCTGCATTCAATCTTGAAGTGAAGGAGGACACAGTATTAGCTGGTAAATACGATTTGAAAAAAGGAGATCGGCTAACAGTGCTTATACCTCAGCTCCATCGAGATGTGACTGCATGGGGAGAGGATGCAGAATTATTTCGACCAGAACGCTTTGAAGATCCAAGCAAAATTCCATTTGATGCTTATAAACCATTTGGTCTAGGGCAGCGTGCTTGTATTGGACAACAGTTTGCTTTGCAAGAGGCAACACTTGTGCTAGGGCTAATCCTTAAAAATTTTGAGCTAATTGATCATACGCAATATAAGCTAAATGTGAGAGAGTCACTGACGGTGAAGCCTAATGATTTTAAGTTAAAAGTACGTGCTCGTAAGAAACAAAAGAGGCATTTTATTGAAGCAAGTAGAAATAGTTTGAGCAAAGAGTCTGTGATAAAAACGATTGAGGAAAAAGTAATCGAAGCTCAACATAATACACCGTTATTAGTGTTATATGGCTCAGATTTAGGGACAGCAGAGGGATTGGCAAGGGAGCTTGCTGATGCTGGACGTGCTCAAGGCTTTCAAAGCAAGGTCGCATCTTTAAATGAATATACGGCTCAACTTCCAAAAGAAGGAATTGTCTATATAGTAACGGCATCGTACAACGGGCTACCACCTACTAATGCTAGTCAATTTGTTCAATGGTTAAAGGAGGAACAGATTGATTTAACAGGGGTTCAGTATTGCATCTTTGGCTGCGGGGATCGCAATTGGGCAAGTACTTATCAAAAAGTGCCGATGCTAATTGATGAGCTAATGGTATCCAAGGGAGCACAGCGTATAGTACCACTTGGAGAAGGAGATATGAATGGGGATTTTGAAACAAATGTCGAGGAGTGGCAGCAGGAGCTATGGCCGTCTGTGATGCGGACAATGGGGCTAGAGATAAATGAAGAGGTCAAAAAAACATCTTCTTCTCTATCCATGCAGGTAATCGATCATCAAATAGATACACCGCTTGCTAGAACTTACAATGCCTTAAATGCGAAGATTGTCAAAAATCAAGAGTTGCGACGTAGTATGGAAGGAAGTACGCGGCATATAGAAGTAAAACTGCCTGAGGGTGTCACATATCGTGAAGGTGACCATTTAGGTGTCTTTCCGCGAAATGGACAGGTGTTAGTGAATCGAGTACTGCAACGTTTTCAATTGAATGGTAATGATTATGTTATTTTAACAAAAATTGGTCTGAGTATGGCTCACCTGCCTCTAAATCAACCAATTAAATTATTCGAGCTACTGAGCACGAATGTTGAATTGCAAGAGGCAGCAACAAGGACACAATTACGAGAACTAATTGCAACGACAGACTGTCCACCTCATAAGAAGGAGCTAGAGGCTTTATTGGAGGAACATGCCTATCACCAAAAAATATTGAAGAAGCGGATATCGATGCTTGATTTGTTAGAGCAATATGTAGCTTGTGAAATGACATTTGAACGATTTTTGGAGCTACTGCCACCACTTAAAGTGAGGTATTATTCAATTTCAAGTTCACCAAGTACACAACCAGAACAGCTTAGTATTACGGTTAGTGTAGTACAGGGACCAGCGTGGAATGGCAAAGCTGAGTATCAAGGAGTGGCATCTAACTTTTTAGCTGATACGTCAATAGGAGATTCAATTGTTATGTTCATTCGTTCACAACAATCAGATTTTCAGTTGCCCACTAATCCTGCCACCCCAATTATTATGGTTGGACCAGGTGTTGGAATTGCACCTTTCCGAGGATTTTTACAAGCACGCCTTATGTTGAAGAATGTAGGGGAACAGCTTGGTGAAGCTATTCTTTACTTTGGCTGTCGTAATGAATCAGACGATATTTATGCCGAGGAGTTAGAGCATTATGAGCAAGAAGGAATTGTAAAGGTTTATAAGGCTTATTCACGAAAAGATGGGCAGTCGAAGGAATATGTGCAGCATCTAATGGGGCAGACTGAGTGTGCACAGGAGCTCATTAAAATACTAGATCAAGATGGGCATTTCTATATATGTGGAGATGGTGGTAAAATGGCTCCAGATGTTGAACACACATTACTTATGGCATACCAGGTAGTCCATGATGTGAATGAGTCTGCAGCGAAGCAATGGCTAGCTGGTCTTAAAGAACAAGGTCGTTACGCAATGGATGTGTGGGCAGGTAGTAACCAATAGCTGCTAATAGTAAAATAAGAAAAAGCATGATCCTGATGAGAGGTATAAAATATGAACAGACATTTTTTTATTGCCGTTCCATTACCATTACCTATTAAAACTATTCTTAATGAGGAATGTGAAACCATAAAAACAAATATGCATTTTAAACGATGGGTTCATCTGGAGGATTATCACATTACATTAGCTTTTTTAGGGAATGCAGATATGGATCGATTACAAATGGTAATGATGGAAATAAAGGAAAGACTAATGATGGTTCCTCCATTTGAGTTGAAAATTCGAGGATTGGATACTTTTGGTAGAAAAGAATATCCAAGAATTTTATGGGCTAGTATTTTTGAATCTCAGCCAATAAATAATGTGAGAGACATTGTATACAAGGAATGTGTAAAGGCAGGATTTGATTTAGATAATAAACCTTTTGTTCCACACATAACAGTAGCAAGAAAATGGAATGATACACATGGTAAAATGCCTATTGACGTAGTGATGACTGAAGAGGTAGAGCTTCCAAAGTTTTTAGTAGAAGAAGTGGTGCTATATGAAACAAAAATTGAGGAAATTCCAAAATATCATCGAAAGGCTGTAATTCGTTTAGATGACCTGTCTTCACAGTTGTAATAAATTATCAATACCCATAGTTCATAACCTTAATTTAAGGTTTATGAGCTCATGTTGTTGAAATACTATTATGTCAATGAAATCAATGTGACAAATTAAAAAGTATAGCCCTTTTTCAAAACGAGGGGTTGATCTCCGTTCCGACTGAGTGCTTTGCCGCTGACGCTTCGCTTTCGCGCAGAGCAGAGCTTCCTGGGGGCGTCCGATGAGCCGCTTCACTCGCTCGCTCCAGGGTCTCATCTGTGACGCTGAGTCCCCGAGGAGTCACTCAGTCTACACTCCAATCAACCACTGCTCATAGTATATTTTCTTCTGGTATTTCATACAAATTTATAGTAATAAATTGAAGTCTTAGACATCACTATGTTGCGAAAAAATGGAGCTTTGGTAACATTTTTCTATGGGAAAGCAGCTTCAGCAATATAGTGGCTTTATGTAAAGTGACAAAGTAGTTTTATATTTAAAATGAGCACTATAGAATTGTGCCACTATTCTATCCATTTAATGCTGGTATGTAACAGGCTTACTTTACTTTTGAGGTAAGAAAATATTTAAAGTTATACACTATTGCTGATTGGAGTGTAAGGCTACTCGACTCCTGTGGGATAGCGAGACAGACGAGACCCTGCACGGAGCGTCAGCGCAGGAAGCGGCTCGTCGCTCGCCCACTGGAAAGCGAGTAGCCTGGAACGGAAATCACCTTCATTTTGACTAAATATTCACAAAGAGTCCCTTGACCATTTAGTTTTTCAACACTATGAGCTCATAACCTTAATTTAAGGTTTATGAGCTTTTTTAATATTTAGTTCACCCTCCGTTCATTTAAGAATTTTAAGCTTAGGGTATTAAAAAGAACGGAGGCATTTAATATGAATCTCGCTTGGAAAGAAATAAAGAAAAATAAAGGAAGGTTTTTAATATTAGGCTCAATTGTTTTTCTTGTTAGTTTATTAACTTTTATTATTTCTGGTTTGGCCAATGGATTATCACAAGATAATGCCGCTTTAATTAAAGATTTACCACAGGGGCAATTTTATTTAAGTAAAGATGCGGATAAAACATATAATCTTTCAAAGATAGATCGTAGCACTCAAAATGAAATATTAAGCAATGAAAAGAATGCTGTAGCTTTTTCAATACAAATGGGCTTTTTAAATGATAAGGACAATAAGCAGCAGAGTGTTGCCTTTACTACTGCTACTGCTTCAACGCTATTTGCAAATGTGAAACATGAGGAAGTGATTTTAGATAGCTCTTTAAAAGACAAAGGAATTAAAGTAGGAGATAGATTAACGAATAATCAATTTAATGGCAAATTCGTCGTCAAGGGATTTGTAGAGCAAAAAAAATATAGTCATGCGCCAGTCGCTTATATAAATAAAGAAGATTATCAAGAAATATACCGTGCTGATGAAATGCAGATGATTTTTGTACCAAATGGAGATTCTTCAAAAGAGTTTGCTGGATTACAATCATTTTCCAATAAAGAATTTCTTCAGACAATTCCAAGCTATAACGCGGAACAAATGTCTTTAAATATGATTGTATGGTTTTTAATAGTCATTAGTGGGATGCTGTTTGCAATCTTTTTCTACATGATGAATGTCCAAAAAATTGGTTTATACGGAATCTTAAAGGCCATTGGTTTAAAAACAGGCAAACTATTCAAAATGATATGGACACAAATGGCCATCATTACAGTTATTTCTCTTGTTTTATCTGTTGGCTTAAGTCAGGCATTTAATTTAATAACGCCAAATGGAATGCCTTTCTCTTTAACGATCACAACTACCATTCAGCTATCGATTGTGTTTTTAATTATTGGATTTATTGGTGCTACAATTTCAGGAATGCAAATTAAAAAGATTGAACCATTACAAGCGATACAACAAGGAGAGGCTTAATATGACTTTATTTAAAATCAATGGAGTTCGAAAAACATTTACAAATGGAGAAATAGAGGAAGAGATACTTAAGGGAATAAATCTTTCTCTAAAAGAAGGGGAAGTAACAGCAATGGTTGGTGCGTCTGGATCTGGTAAGAGTACGCTTCTAACAATAGCTGCTGGACTTCAGCCAACATCAGATGGGCAAATTATCTTTGAGGGGAAAAATATGTCCATTATGAGCTCTGAAGAGGTTCGAAAAGTACGAGCAAGTAAATTTGGGTTTGTCTTTCAGTTTGCACATCTTGTCCCATTCCTAACAGTTGAAGAGCAGCTACTGTTAATGCTAGATGTTTCTGAATCAAAATTAAAGAAACAGGAGCAAAATAATGAAATTAATCGAATACTAAAATTAGTAGGGATGGACCATCGGAAAAATGCTTATCCTTCGTCATTGTCAGGTGGTGAGAAGCAGCGTGTTGCTATTGCCCGGGCAATCATCCATAAACCAAAAGTCCTGTTTGCAGATGAACCAACTGCGAGTTTAGATTCGCAAAAATCAGAAGAGGTCATGTTACTTATTAGAGATTTGACTAAATCATTAAATATAACTACTTTAATGGTGACACACGATGAAGAAATGCTGGCTTATACGGATCGTATTATTAAAATGAGTGACGGTGTCATTTTACAAGATGTTATTTAGATAAAATGCTACAACCATGTTTTAATGGTTGTGGCGTTATTTTGATTAAACAGGTTTTCACCATAATGTGGGGCCGATTTAAGTCAATGATAGTTTTTTTAATAAGCCTAGTGTTAAGTTACCAAATCACTAAACAAATGAAGCATATTGTAGAAGGAAAGAAGGAGGTGATTTGACATGGCGTTTGTTATTGCCTTATTAATTGTATTAGCAGGTTTAATAGCGGTATTTCAATTAAGCGAGGGAAGGTCAGAAAAAGGGAAATATATCGTTTGGGGTATTATTACAATGCTAATATTTGCACCGTTTTTGTCTTTTTTAATTGGCGTAACGTATGGAATGCTGGTTAGAAATGGTTGGGCAGCATCGATGATGATGTTATTATCTCCTGTTATTTTTGTTATAGGACTTATTATATTACTTTTAGGTATTTATAAAAACGATGAGGAAGAGCATAAATAACTAGTTGCTTGCCTCTTTAAAGGGGGTAATCCATTCAATGTATTAGTTATCTTAAAGATTAAGGTAAAAAACCGCGAGACTCCTATGAATTGTTTTTGCGATAAATTGTAAATGGAAAATATAGCGAAGGAGACATAAGCCTTCGCACTCAGCAACCTATTTTTTGATGCGATTCATGCCTTGGTGGTTGAAAAGCATAGCGGTTTTTTACCAATTTAATATGTTTACGTTAATCGTGCATTTCGGCTTACTTTACAGACCATTCTCATTAACGCTCGGTGTAACGAAGGGAAGAGTGTAAAGACAATATCCATTGTTTTACGCATTGGCATTGGACAAATAATTGGCTTATTTTTGTGCACGCCTGCAATAGCGATTTTTGCTAATTGCTGAGGAGACATCATTTTTTGCTTTTTCAATTGCTTAGACATCGCTGTTTTATCGATATTAATAGCTGTTGCCTTATCAAAAATAGGTGTATCAACAAAAGTCGGGCATAAGGTGCTTACCTTGACACCATATTCCTCAGCTTCATAATGGAGTGATGTTGTTAAACCTACAACAGCATGTTTTGTCGTTGAGTATGCCGCAGAAATAGGAGATGGCCCTAACCCCGCTGCTGATGACGTATTGATAATATGTCCAAATCCTTGTTCTTTCATGATTTGATAGCCAACTTGTGTACCATAAACGACGCCCCATAAATTAATATCCACAATGTCTTGCCATTCGTCTATCGACATATCGTAAATTTCACCATACATTGCTATTCCAGCGTTGTTGAATAAATAATCTAATCTTTGAAATTCCTCATATACATTTGTAATAACATGTTCAACACTTTTGTAATCGGTTACATTTAGTTCAACAAATCTAGCATTTGAGGCATCTTTATTTAGTTCTGCCTCTAGAAGATGCCCATCTTGTTTGTTGATATCTGCAATAAATACAAACACATGGCGATCTACTAACTCTTTACAGATAGCCTTTCCTATACCTGATACACCACCAGTAACAATCGCAATTTTTTTCATATTCATCACCTCTTGTTTGAATTTCTAATGAACAGTGACTTCCTGCAATAGAAGCTGTTCAATTACAGTTGTGTATTCATCCACGACTAGTTCAGCTCCTTTACTATTTAAATGAACACCATCCAAAGTAAAATGTAGCCCTCTTTTTTGAGATAATCGATCAATTCGCAAAGGATTTTTATAGAACAGTACATCTTTCATCACTTTCAGAACATTAGTGTTAATATAATCTGAGCTATTAATTTGTTCCAAGTGACTTTCAAAAACCTTGTGCATATTTAAAAAACTAACATTTGCATACTTAGAAGAGATAGAATGAATAATGGAGGAAAGCTCTTTTAATTCCATATTTGAAGCACTTCTTATTTCCTCTCCTACTAAAGCTGGTGTTACTAAAACGACATGTTTCGAAGATGCTAAAATCATTTCTAAAACATTTAAATAGTTTTCTTTAAATTTTTGATAATCTTCTGTTACCGGCTTGCCTGTACTTTCAAAAGCTTTTCATAAGCATCATTAACACCAATCCAAAGAAAGCTGAGGTCATAAAAACTAACAAGCTTCGTTTTCTCTAATCGAATGTGTAAGCTTTTAACTGTCTCACCTGGTTTACCAAGATTATCAAATTTTATATGTGGATGTTTTGCTATTAATCTTTTGAAAAATGAAACCCCAGGTCGCCCTTCTATTAAGCTGTCCCCTATACAGGCAATTTTCATTTATATCCACCCTTTTTGATTTCCTTTAAAAAAATGGTTATTGCTTGTTGGAAAAGTGGCTCTAACTCTTTAAGCTCTTGAGTATTTGTAAGCTGACATAAGCCTCCTAGCCAAGTGCCTAGTAGAATTGTCCATTCATCAATATTCCCAGTAATAAATTCCCCTCTATCAATTCCTTCTTGAAGAATTGTACGATATGCACCCATCGGTACAGCCGCTAAATTGAATAATTGTTGTACGGATTCAGGGCTAGATTTAGGATTGGCAGCTAGTTCTTGCCCAGATCTTAATAAAGGTGTTTGGTAATGATAGAGAACATGCATAGCCATGCCATATAATTTTTCTGTTGCCGTGGAGTAGGTAAATTCTTTTTGAAGCCATTTACTGTGCCAATCTTGCATTGTTTGTTGAGCTAAGAGAACAAAAAGCTTTTCTTTGTTTTCAAAATGATAATAAATATGTCCCTTGCTGTAGCCTGAAGCGGTTGAAATATCTCCAACTGATGTTTGATTATAGCCTTTTTGAGAAAACAAACTAACCGCATGTTGCATCATTTCAACCTTTGCTTTTTCACTATCATAACGTCTTTTATTCAAGAATTTTCTCCTTTTTAGAAATTGAACGGTTGTTCTAATTTAATTATACGATATTTTATTCATAAATACATAGGGAAATACATTAGTCATTATGTTGTCACATTGCGAACTAGAGTGTCTGTTCGTTATAATGGTTAAATTTTGAATTATCACTGTAATTGCAGAGTATTATGTTAGGAATTATTGGAAATGGTGTCTAAAAAGTATATGATGATTAATGAGAAAGCGAGGGAGAGATATGAAACAGATATTGAAAATAGCATGTGTACTATTTCTAGCTGTTTGTTTAATACCACTAGAGGGTGTACATGCAGCAAGCTTTAAAGATGTGTCTGATGATAATACTTTGATTACGGAAATTGATCACCTAGTGGAAAAAGGAATTATTAATGGTTATCCAAATGACCTATTTAAACCGAATGCCTATGTAACAAGAGCGCAGGCGGCTGTTATGTTAACACGCGCTTTAGGATTGCAAACAGCAAATGTGAAGGATCCAAAGTATCAGGATGTACCGACTACACATGCCTATTTTAAAGATATTGCAGCAGTGCACAATGCTGGCATTTTCGATTCGGCGCAGAAATTTAATCCAGAGGCTACTCTTTCAAGAGGGGACATGGCGATTGTGCTGCAAAGAGCATTTAAATTAAAGGAATCTGAGCGATATTATTTTTCAGATGTGACAGAAAAAACGAAGGGCTATAAGGAAATTTACACAATAGCAAGTAATAATATAACAAGACGCTATACGGATGGCTCATTTAAGCCTGATTTACCTTTAACACGAGCTCACTTTTCAGCATTTTTGGCTCGCGCATTAACGTTATCGAATTCAGATCTTTTAAAAGATACTAAATATGACTACATATATTCATATTATTCGTTGAATGATAAGAATCGCTATACATTAAAATATGAATATAGTCATAATAACAATAAGAATGATGTATGGACAATAACTGATTTAAATTCAAACGAGTTATTTGATGAAGAGTATCTATTAAGTGAGAGTCTTCATTATGCTCAGGGATTGGCGAGTAATGAAAGTACACATTATGATATATATTTCTCACTACCGATTAGAATTGGTGTTATTAGACATGAAGATGATGGTGGAGTTATTTCAGGCATACGAATTACTGTTAAAGCAACAGATGGCACTGTCCGAGCAGGTGGTGTTAACTATAATAATGTCATTGTTATAGAGGAAAAATCCGTTTACAGTGATAATGTATGGACATATTACTTTGTAGATGGTATCGGATTAGTTAAAGAGCTTTACAATGATGAGGTTATTTACGAGCTTCTTGATCGTACTGAAAATTAACTCTTCGTAACAGAAAAAGCAAGTCTTCTATTAATAAGAAAGCTTGCTTTTTGTTATGAAGTATCTAATCCAATGAAATATGAAAAAAGCGATGAAGGGCTTGTAGCCATTCCTTTTCGTTTTGAGTTGTATAGGTTGTTAAGGATTGTCCCTCGTATATTCGGAATTCATTGTTAAGCATAGTATGTCGACCACGAGGAGTACGAATCATAGCGATTTTATTTTTTTGTTTAGAAAGTCTTGGAGCGAACTTTGCATCATTTGCGTCGTCAAAAAAACTATAGAGTAAACGCCAAGTATGTTTTGTTTGCTCATACAGCATCCATCCGTTTGCATCATCTTGTTCAATTTTATAAAGTTCGTTGCCTTCACGATGTAGACGACCTGCTATTAGTGGAACTGGCTTACAGGGAGCTAGTGCACCCACGCCAACATCAGAGATATAGGATTGACCAGCGTAATTGACAAGCAATAACTGATGCATAGGTACATCTTCGATAGATGTATCTGCTTTAAGATTTCGCCAAAACTGTGCATATCGATTTGTCACAGAAAAACCAAGCTCACAGAGTAGCCAGCTAAATAAAATATTTAGTTCAAAGCAATTGCCTCCGCGTTTATGAATAATTATTTTTTGAAATATATCAGGAATAGAGAAGGAGATGTCTTGTTTCAAAGCAACATCTAAGTTTTCATACGGGATAGAATTTAAATGCCTTGTTTGCAGCTGCCCAAGTAGTTTAATAGTCGGCTCAGTTAAAGGACCTTGAAAATGAATATGTTTTAAATATTGCAATATTTGCGAATTCATACGATACTATCGCCTCACTTCCTTATTTATTAACATAACCCAAATGGCTTGAGATTACACGTACAAACTTTTTAAAAGAAAATAATAGAAAAGTAGATAGATAACTAGTAAAATTTAAATATTAGCTACTATTTAGTAAATTAATTTCCAGTTAAGTTCATAATAAATATTGTAAGGTAGGTATATAAATGACAACAATGAAATGGATAGAAGTCAATTCGTATGATGAAATGAGCGAAGTGGCAGCGAATATTTTTACAAAGCAATTACAGGAAAAGCCTGTTAGCATTTTAGGACTAGCAACTGGTGGTTCACCTGTAGGAATGTATGAGGAATTAGTGAAGCGTCAACAAGCTGGACAGGTCTCATTTAAAGATGTTATCACGTTTAACCTAGACGAATATGTAGGTTTGGATCAAACAAGTCCAGCCAGTTATTGGACGTTTATGCATGAGCAATTATTTAATCATGTAGATATAAAAGAAGAAAATATACATTTACCTAACGGCAAGGCAGAGGATTTAGCTGCGGAGTGTGCAGCGTATGATGCTCGAATTAAGGAAGCAGGAGGCATTGATTTACAGCTTCTCGGTATTGGTGTTAATGGACATATTGGCTTTAACGAACCAGGAACACCCTTTGAATCACTTACGAACATAGTAGAGCTTACAGAATCTACTCGTACTGAAAATGCGATTTATTTTGATGATCCTAAGGATGTTCCGACACATGCTATTACAATGGGTATTCAATCGATTATGAATGCCAAGGAAATTGTGTTGATTGCATTTGGTGAGAAAAAGCTAGAGGCAATTGAACGATTAAAAAGTGGAATTGTAAATGAAGATTTCCCAGCAAGCCAATTACTAAATCATCCAAATGTAACGGTTATTTACGGCGGAACAAAATAGATGATAAGCGTAGATTTCAACTAATTGGAGTCTACGCTTATTTAATATTGAATAGAACCTTCATATTGACGGATAAAAATAACGAATTGCTAGAGAAGCCCCCCAACCGATGGATAGAATGATCAAATTAATGGATAGGATATAACTTTAGCCCACTCTTCTACCCGATACGATGACCCCTGCCACAACAGCAAGTCCCCCAACAATTTGAAAGGCATGAAGCTTTTCATCAAGAAACAGTACTGCAAAGATGGATGCAAATACAGGGATGAAGTTTAAATAAATACTTGCCTTATTTGCACCTAACTGTACAATGCCACTATTCCAGCTTAAAAAGGCAACAACGGATGCGAAAATCCCAACATAGAGAATGGCGGCTATTGTCGACCACTGCCAATGAATCGAACTTGTCAACGTTGCGGTTTCATAGATATAAAATGGTAATAGCATAATGGCTCCAGTAAAAATGGTTACTAGGAATGTTGAACGCCCTGGTAAGCGATTGGCGTAATGTTTAATGAGAAGTGAATAAATACTCCAGCAGAAGACTGCGACGAGTACAATTAAGTCACCTTTATTAAAGGTAAAATCAACTAGGCTTGCAATCGAGCCTCCTGAAATAATGAAAATGACACCACTAAGTGATAAAGCAGTTCCAAGCAGCTGATATTTTGATAGTTTTTCCCTCAAAAAAATAAAGGATAATATGTATATCATAATTGGTGTCGATGAGTTCATTAAGGATGCATTAATAGACGTTGTATAATGTAGACCGATATAAACAAGGGTATTAAATGCTGCAACACCTGTTAGAGATAAAATAATAACGATTGGCCAATTTGCCTTGAGCATATACCAATCATGCTTTAAACTCCGATAAGCAATGGGGAAAAATACGATAAAGGCGACACACCATCTTAGAAAGGCTAGTGTAAGAGGTGGGATATCTCCACTAACAGCACGCCCAATAACAAAATTACCACCCCATAAAAGAGTCGCGAGCAATAATAATACGTATGGTGGGATTTTCATGATGCAATAACTCCTTTAAATAAGAATATTATGGATAATTATAGTCACTATGGTGATGAATAATCAATGCCTCCTTATAATCAGTATGCTAGAATAAGGAAAAAGGGAGGAGGAATTCGGATGAAACGCACCGTACCACATTTGCAAAAGGGAGATACAGTTGGCATAGTGGCTTTGTCGAGTCTAGTGGAACCCGAAAAGCTAGGAGAGGCAGTATCCTTTCTTGATAATTTAGGTCTTCACTATATTATTGGAGATACGATTCAAGCAAAGCATGCTTATTTAGCAGGTAGTGATGAGATGCGACTAGCCGACTTTCACGAGATGGTTAGAAATCCAGAGGTCAAGGCCATTTTCTGTGTTAAAGGTGGCTATGGCTCTGCACGTATTGCTGAGAAAGTTGATTATACTTTATTAGAGGAGCATCCAAAAATCTTCTGGGGTTTCTCTGATCTTACATATTTACATTGTGCAATTAATGAATATGCTAATTTAGTAACGTTTCATGGACCTCTACTGATGTCTGTTGGAAGAATTGATGAGCTATCGAAAAAGATGTTTTTGCAATTATTTTCACCCATTGAAATACAATATACTGAAGAAATTTCACAATTAACAACAATAGCAAATGGTATAGCCCGCGGGCAAATTATTGGAGGAAATTTACGTCGTCTAGTAAGTTCAATTGGAACAAAATTTGAAGTCAGGACAGAAGGAAGAATTTTATTAATTGAGGAAATTGCAGAGTCCATTCCACGAATAGATTCAATGCTACAGCAATTAAAGCAGGCAAGAAAGCTTGAGCAGTTAGCAGGAATTGTAATTGGTTCATTTACACAGACAGGAGCGGATGAAGCAGCACTTCTAATGTTAATGAAGGAGTATTTTGGGGAGTTAGGAATCCCTGTGGTAGCAGGCTTTAAAATCGGTCATGAAACAACGAATATTGCTATTCCATTAGGGGTAGATGCCATTTTAGACGCACAGGAAAAGGTGCTAAAAATTTTACCTGGTGTGCATTAAAAAGCACTCTGCATTTGGGCATCAGTCCCTTGTGTAGAGTGCTTCTTTTTCTTAGTAAGGCTCTGCATCATGTCCCTTATTGATAGCATCTTCAGGAGCATCGTCACCATCAATATTGCCGAGGGGCTTTGATGTCGATGCGTTTTTTTCAGCCTTTTGTAATCCTTCTTTTAGCAAGCGACCATATTCTTTATCAGCTTCCTCTGCTAAAGCAATCATAGCCCTTTGAATTGCCATATTACATACTGACAAATCACGAATTAAGTTTTCAAGAAGCTCATCTCGCTCCCATTGCTCAAAATTCCGGTATGTTTCGCCAGCCTGTTTAGTATTGCTTTGACGATCAATAGACTCACGTACAAGATTGCCTTCAATATGTGGTGTATATTCTTTGTCTGTTTGAGTTGCTTCCTTTAATCCATTTAGCATGGAAGGCTCATAATTAATATGTGGATTTTGTCCAGGCGCTAAATCACGTTTATACATCATTTGACCGCCATTTTGATTGGTTGCTACTCGTTTTTTAGGAGCATTAATTGGTAACTGTAGATAATTTGCACCTACACGATGACGCTGAGTATCAGAATATGAGAATGTGCGACCTTGTAGCATTTTATCATCTGAGAAATCCAAACCGTCTACCAGTACACCTGTACCGAAAGTTGCCTGCTCAACCTCAGCAAAATAATCTTCAGGATTTTTATTTAACACCATTTTCCCCACTGGATACCACGGAAATTGATCATTCGGCCAAAGCTTTGTATCATCTAATGGATCAAAATCTAGCTCTGGATGTGGCCCGTCCTCCATTATTTGTACATTTAATTCCCATTCAGGATAATCGCCCTGTTCAATCGCATCGTATAAGTCCTGCGTTGCATGATTAAAATTCTTCTTCTGGATCTCCTCAGCTTCTCTTTGAGTTAAATTTTTTATACCTTGTAAAGGCTCCCAATGATATTTTACGAGGACAGCCTTGCCCTCACTATTTACCCATTTATATGTGTTAACACCAGAGCCTTGCATCATTCGATAATTTGCAGGAATACCCCAAGGTGAATAAACGAATGTGACCATATGGAAGGTTTCTGGAGAGCTTGCACAAAAATCAAAAAAGCGTTCCACATCCTGAATATTTGTAATGGGATCAGGCTTAAAGGCATGAATCATATCTGGGAACTTCATAGCATCACGAATAAAGAATATCTTTAAATTATTACCGACTAAGTCCCAATTTCCATCCTCTGTATAAAACTTTACAGCAAAGCCACGTGGATCTCGTAAAGTTTCTGGGGAATGACCACCATGTATAACGGTTGAAAAACGTACGAAAACAGGTGTTTTTTTACCTTTATCTCGAAATACCTTTGCTCTTGTATATTTAGAAATATGCTCATCTCCGACAGTACCATAGGTTTCAAAATAACCATGAGCTCCTGCACCACGAGCATGTACAACTCGTTCGGGGATTCGTTCACGGTCAAAATGGCTCATTTTTTCTAAAAAATCGTAATTTTCAAGTGTAGCAGGTCCACGATTACCGACGGTTCTTAAATTTTGATTGTTGGTAATGGGGTGCCCCTGTCGATTCGTTAAAGTTGTATCATCTTGATGAGTTGAATCATTTTGTTTTGTCATTGTTTGACCCCCTTCTTTTGGATATACCCATTCTGTCCTTTAGTAGGGCAAACTAGACATAAAAAAAGCTCTCCTACATACAAGATGTAAGAGAGCCTTTGGATGGTGTTTTCAAAAAATAATCAAGTTTTCTGAGTATAGCCTTTGCCTATAGTTGGTTATTGGTCATCGGTCATATGGTAACAGGTCACATGTTATTGGTTTAAGTTAAGTTAGCTTCATAAAAGCTAGATTGAAAACAACACATCCAAGATGGAGTACAAGACTCCATACATCTATTGTATACAGTTTCAGAGAATATGGAAAGCCTTAGCAGAAAAAGGACTAAAGGTAATATAAAATATTGTAAAATAGTTAATAATTACTATGGAAATATTAGTATTAGTTTATCATAATTGTAATGTGCGAATGCGGAAATATTTTGTAGAAAAGTATATTCAGAAATAAATTTAGGGGGAAATAAGATAATGAAGAAGGCTTTGTTTTTACTACTAGCTCTAATGCTAGTTGGGTGTTCTGGCGAAGGAGCCGAAAAGGATAAAGAGAAGAATGTAAAAGAAGAAAAGGTAGTAAAGGAAGAAAAAATTGTTCCAGTAAAATATGATGAGGTAGATACTGAATCAAAAGCTGCTGTAGAAAAGTTTGTTCAAAAATACAATGTCAGAGTCGATTTATATAAACAGGATACAGAGAATCCTATAACATTAGAGAAAATTCCTGAGCCAATAACTAGTGATTTAATGAAAGAGGACAAAATCCTTTCACAAACTCTATTGGATGCGGACTTTATAAAATATAAGGGTCATTATACAATAGTGGCTAAATATAATGAGGAAAAAAAATTAATTGGCTATAATATTTCCGTAGAAGGTATCCCTGCTAATGAGGTAAGTGAAGAGGGTGACGAATGGGAAGAAGGATTTTTATCAGCAATGTCAATTACTGATGCAATTGGCTTAAATTTAGATAAAAATGAAGAAGAGTTAGGGAAAGCTTTAGATGAAGAGAAAAAAAGTCATACATATACTGATTCTAATTATAATGTAACTTTCCTTTTAGCTGATATGGATTTAGGACAATTTGAAGTTAATTATGATTTAGCTAATTAAAATAAGAGTCTTTCATACAGTGTTACACCCCAAAAGTTATAAATTTAACATTTGGGGTGTTTTATTTGTTTAAAAATATTGAGAGTCATCGAAGCTAATAGTAACACTGTAGTTTTTTGCATTGATAAGATTTGATAATTTATGGGCGTCTTTTTCTAATTGAATGGCACGCTCACGATATTCATCTGGCTCATACATAGCAATCTCATAAAGCAATGTATTTTCTCCATAGCCCATTCGCACACTTTCTTTCTCATGCATACTAAATTGTTTGCAAAGCTCAGCATCAGCACGGAGCTGTGTTGCAAGCTCAATAGCTTCAACTAAAGCCAATGTTTTACCCTTAAAGTCTACTGAATTATTGATATTTGCTTCATAGACTAATCGATCTAATGTACGAGCGTCAAGACGTACTTGAGCTAATTCTGTCTCAATGACCTTCATTGCACGATTACTTGTTTTTGGGGCTTGTCCCTTCTCCACAGTTACAAAGGCACTACGATGTAATTCACTAATAAGCTCCTGAACTTTTTTTCCTAAAATACTTTTAAGTTTAACGGCTTCTGCAAGATTAATCATACAAACACTTCCTTTTTATAGTGTCGTAGCTGGTACTACGTTGGTTAATAGGGCAATATTATAGTCGCCTCCATGAATTTGATTAAACATTTTCCCTGCTGAGGCTAAAAGCTTAGCTGCATTTTCTTCTGTTAGTGATGGTCGAAGGTAGAAAATCTGTAGAGCCTCAATCGTTTCCTCTGAAACAGAAGTACGCTTAGAATCGACAAACGGTGACCCAAATGCTCCTTCAGCGTCTTTGCTATAGAGAATATTATTTAATGAGTTAAAGCGTCCGTTTAAGCCCTCATAGCCAGTTTCCTCTTCGCCAAGTGCAATTTCCACATCTCCTTGTAGTTTATCGACATCATATAAACCTACTGGAATTTCATATTGCAGGGAAAAGAAATTATTTAAATCTACTCCCGAATGATAAGGTGTTAAATAATTTTGCTTACTGATTCGACGCATTAAGCTTTCTGCTGAGTGACGGTACCGATTTGGATCAGCACCAAGCCTTTTCCAAAGTTGCCGCCATTCTGCAATTCCTTCTCGTTGTGTAACAGGGTTTTCCTGCATTTCTATATAGAGATTTTCTTGATACAATTGCATACGACCTTTAATCATTTGAGGCGATTCTGCTACAACAATTTTGGTATAATGGATAATGCCGAATTTTAGCTCGGGATGTTGTGTCAATAGGGATTGATTAATTGATATATCCATAAAACATCACCTACTTTATCTATTTCTATTATTGTATCATGTAAGGAGTTGGAAATAAAATGAACATACATGACCTGCAACATGAGTTTGTGGCGTATGCAATGTCCATTGGTATAGACAAAATTGGCTTTACAACAGCAGCTCCGTTTACAGAATTGAAAAATCGACTGCGCCGCCAGCAAGAGCTTGGCTATCAGTCCGGCTTTGAGGAAAGCGATATTGAAAAACGAACCGAACCCCTACAATTGTTAGACGGAGCAGAGAGTATAGTGGCGATAGCAGTAGCCTATCCGTCACGTATGCAGAATGTACCTGTTGGCAAAAAAGGAGTACGACGCGGGATTTTTTGCCGTGCTTCTTGGGGAATCGATTATCATACAGCATTACGAGAACGATTGACATTACTATCGGTTTGGCTAAAAGAGCGAGTAGAAGATGTCCGAATTGAATCAATGGTGGATACGGGAGCACTTGTCGATAGAGCAGTTGCTGAACGTGCAGGAATAGGCTGGAGCGGGAAAAACTGCGCCATTATTACACCCGAATTTGGTTCATATGTCTATTTAGGAGAGCTTGTCACAAACATCCCCTTTGCACCAGATAAGCCTATGGAGGATGAATGTGGAGACTGCCGCTTATGCTTAGATGTTTGTCCAACAGGTGCTTTAATAGAAGGAGGACAACTAAATGCTCAGCGCTGTATTGCCTTTTTAACGCAAACAAAGGGAACACTACCTGATGAGTTTCGTACACATATTGGCAATCGATTGTATGGCTGTGATACATGTCAGACCGTATGTCCAAAGAATAAAGGCAAAATCAATTGGATACATGAAGAATTTAAACCAGACCCAGAGCTGGCCAAGCCATTGCTGACGCCTCTTTTGAAGATTTCAAATCGTGAGTTTAAAGATAAGTTTGGACATATTTCTGGCTCATGGCGGGGGAAGAAGCCCATTCAGCGCAATGCTATATTGGCCCTTGCTCATTTTAAAGAAGAAGCGGCTGTTCCAGATTTAATTGCACTTCTGGAAAAGGATGATCGCCCTGTTATTCGAGGGACAGCAGCATGGGCTTTAGGAAAGATAGGGGGGGAAGAAGCCCATTCCGCATTACTTAAGGTGAAAGGTAAGGAAAGTGACGAAGAGGTACGCATTGAAATTGACAAAGGGTTACAATTTTTTCAATAGAGTGGATGAGTATCCCAAGATTGATTTAATAAGAGGAGCGCTCGAAAGCGTGGAGAACCGCTCAATACGAGGGAGAAATAGCTCAAAAAAACTGCAATAATATTTATTATAGGGAAGCACCACCCTAACAGTGCGATTTAAGATAAGAATTACTTTTTTATCTGAAATTTTTAATAAGGAAGTGTACCGTTATGCCACTGCATATCGTTTTATATCAACCAGAGATACCAGCAAATACAGGTAATATTGCACGTACCTGTGCCGGAACAAATACCTCACTACATTTAATTCGTCCTCTTGGCTTTTCCACAGACGATAAAATGCTGAAACGTGCTGGGTTAGATTACTGGCATAGTGTTAATGTTGTGTATCACGATTCACTAGAAGAATTTTTAGAAGCATCAAAAAATGGCGATGTTTATTTAATTGAAACGTATAGTGAAGAGCCATTCACAACACATGATTTTAGTGATAGAGACCGCGATATTTATTTTATGTTTGGGAAAGAAACAACGGGTTTGCCGAAGGATTTTGCTTATGAGCGTCGACATATGTGTTTGCGAATTCCACAGAGTGAGCATGTACGTTCACTCAATCTGTCTAATACAGCGGCTATTGTTATATATGAAGCATTACGCCAACAAGGTTATCCAGGGCTACATTAAAAAAGGCAGTTCTCCATCATGTGAGAACTGCTTTTTTGAGTTTGATGGATAGCACCTCAAAACTGATGGATAGAATCCACCAAGGGGATGATAGAACACAAAAACTGATGGATAGAATGCAATTTCCTAAAATTTTAATAAAATTTTATTGCCAGCAGGGTCCTCAGTTTGGAAACCTCCAGCGATGTCAGTAACAGGAGCACCAATAGCACGAAGATTTTCTTTCATTGTTGCTACTTGTTGTTCATTATCTAAACGCAGAGAAAAAGTTTTTAAGCCGACTTGATGTTCACCAAGCTTTGGCGCATTTTCTGAGTACCAAGTATTTAAGCCGATGTGATGATGATAGCGGCCTGTAGAAATAAATAATGCTTGTGCACCATAGCGTGTGACAATGTCAAAGCCTAATCCCTTTGTATAGAATTCCTCTGCTTCCGTTAAGCTAGATACAGATAAATGAATATGACCCATTACTGTACCAGCAGGAAGACCACTCCATGTATTATTACCTTCTGCTAAAATTGATTGAACATTAAGTGGCTCTGTAACCATATGCACTTGATTAGAATGCCAAGTCCATGTATTTTCAGGTCGATCAGCATAAATTTCAATGCCATTTTTATCAGGATCACTTAAATATAGTGCTTCACTGACATCGTGGTCAGAGGCCCCAAAATACACGCCATTTTTATGAAAATGACTAATAACATTTGCTAAATCACGACGTGTAGGTAATAGAAGTGCAAAATGATAAAGTCCAGTAGTAAATCTCGTTTTTTCTTCTACAGTTTCAGGTTGAACGATTGTTAGTAACGCTGTTTTTCCATCAGCAGTTAAAGTAGCTTTATAGGATTCTTGATGTAAGATTTTAAAGCCGATCACCTCTTGATAATAGGCTATTGAACGTTGTAAATCACTTACTTTAATTTCAACATTTGTGACATAAGTGTTTGGTTTTTCATGAAAATGCATAGAGAACCCTCCGTATATTAAAAGTTATTTTTAGTTATCAACTTACTTTATGTAAGTAAGTTTATTTTATAAAGTACAGAAAGTCAAGTCATTTTATTCATCAAAATAAAAGAGAAGTAATTCTTGAATAAAGAAAATCACTAAGCATATAAAACGCTTAGTGATTTTCTAGAGGTATTATTTGTCTGATTTGTAGTCGCCTTCGTAACCAGCAGTGAAAATAGCAGATAAGAATGCAACAGTTACACCAAGAATTAATAATAATTTCATGGAAGAACCCTCCTCATGTTTATAAAGACATCTCCATTTAGTATAGCTTATCTACTAGAAAAATAAAATGACATAGAAAAATAAAATATGTCAGAAATGGTTCAAGTATAACTATTTCGGGAAAACTATTAGAGAGGTGATGATAATGGAAAAAAAGGTTCCGAATATAGAAAATGGTACAATGGCTAGAAACTTTAAAGATTTGCAGGATTTAGGAAAGCAAATGGAGCATTTACGTGATGGCTTAGAGCTTGTGGAGGATGACCGTATTCCAGATCCTATCCAAGTAGATGATCCTGAAGATGACAAAAAGGACTAGTTATGGCTTCTCAAGAATTTTCCTTATTTTCTTAAAACCAATTTTTTGTATAATGGAACTAGGAAAAGAAAGGGGTTGTTATTCTTGATTTTACAATCAACAAAAACATTAACAAATGGTATAGAAATGCCTCGCTTAGGTTTAGGTGTTTATAAAATGACAGAGCGTGATGAAACATTGCAGGCTATTGATAAAGCACTTAAATTTGGTTATCGAGCTATTGATACAGCATCACTTTATGGCAATGAAGAGGAAGTGGGCGAAGCTATTCGCTATTCAGGTGTTAAGCGTGAGGATATATTTGTTACGACAAAGGTTTGGAATAATGACCAAGGTTACGATGAGACATTACGAGCATTTGAAGTATCGTTGAAAAAGTTAAATATGGATTATTTAGATTTGTATTTAACACATTGGGCAGTACCTGAAACATTTGAAGAAACATATCGAGCCATTGAACGCTTATATGATGAAAAGTTAATTCGGGCAACTGGTGTATCTAATCACCATGAGCATCATCTACAAAAGCTATTGGCAAAGGCAAATATACAGCCAATGGTTAATCAAGTCGAGGTGCATCCATATTTACAGCAAGATGATTTAAGAGCTTACTGTAGTGCGCATGGCATTGCTGTGACTGCATGGTCTCCACTTGGTCGCGGAGGTGTGCTTGATAACGCAGCTATTACAAAGATTGGTCAAGAAATTGACAAAACGGCTGCACAGGTAGTATTGCGCTGGCATTTACAAAGAGATACACTCATTATTCCAAAATCAGTTACGCCAAGTCGTATTGAGGAAAATGCACAGGTTTTTGATTTCGAGTTAACCTTAGCACAAATGGATCAAATAGCTTCTTTAAACTGTAATGAACGCTTCGGGCAGGATCCAGATAACTTTAAATTCGATTTTTAACTAAACTCTGCTATTAAATGAAAAAATCCCGCTCTCAAGTCTGATGGCGGGATTTTCAGGTTCTATTATTTTGATTCTTTTACATATGGAATATAGTTAGAAAGCATTTTTGCCATATGAGCACGTGTTGCGTTATTGCTTGGCATAAATTTGCCATTTGAACCACTAACAATCTTTAAGTCTTTCATAAGTGCGATTGCATCTTTAGTTTCAGTGTTGTATTGTGCAATATCACTGAAATCAGCTTTTAAGCCAGCTTTTGCATCATGTTGAAGATTGTATGCACGAGCAAACATTAATGCAAGTTGAGCACGAGTTACTTTTGTATTAGGATTGAATTTACCATTTGCACCTTTAACAATACCTGCTTCGGCAAGAGCAGTGATTTCCTTTTGTGTTGTAGGATTTACATTTCCAAGATCCGAGAATGTTGTTTGACCTTTTGCCTCAAGCTTTAATGCACGTGCGATAAATGAGGCAGCCTGAGCACGAGTTAAGTTAGCATTTGGTGAATATGTTGTTGCAGTCGTACCATTTGTTAAATCACGGTAATAAAGATCACGAACATAGCCCTCTGTTTCTGAGCCTTTTGCGATATCCTTAAATGGAATTGTTGCAATAATGCGCCCTTCTACTTTTGGATTAACATTTTTCAATGTAGTCAAGTGTTCGATGAACATTTCATAATCAATAGTACCAGGCTCACTTACACGTCCATCAGCATAAGCTTTTTCAAGTGTTTCGTAGCCGTCTCCACCTTTAGCGGTAAAGGTATTTGTTGCAGCTTTATAGTAAGTAGCTTTGTCTAGATCTTTACCATTTAATTTAATTGATTTTACTCGTTTACCAGCTGGACCTTTTCCATCGAATTCTACTTGTAAACCAGAGAAGTGTAGGAAGCCGCCAGATTCTTTCGGAAACTCTTTTACACTATGTTCAGCAATGTCATAGATTTCAGCACCTGTTAATTTTACGATACCAAGTGCATTTCCGAAAGGCATGACTGTCATTACTTCGCCAACTGTAATATCTCCAGCATCAATGCCTGCACGGATACCACCGCCATTTTGGAAGGCAAATTGTACTTCTGGATCAATCTTCTTGGCACCAGCAAGCATACCGTCTGTAATTAGGTTTCCAAGGTTTGTTTCACCAGCACGAACGCCCCAAAGACCACGTTTACCATCCAATACTGAAACAGCTGTATTTCCTGTTGATTGTTGTTTTACAGCTGAAATTTTTTCTGTATATGGAGCTAACATTTCAGTTGTTTCTGGGTCTGCTGCAACTGGATTTTCTTTATCATTTAAAGCGTGTAATTGCCCGAAATATTCAACAACCGCACCATTATCATTAAATGTTAAATCAAGCTCACCTAAATTCTCGCTATATTGACCTGTTTGAACGATAATTGTAGGATTTTTAAAGGATGTTTCTGCTTTCACAGCTTTGTCTAATTTAGTATGTGTATGACCACCAACAATAACATCAATACCTTCTACAGCTGCAGCTAGTAATTGATCGTTATCGAAATCTTTTGAATCATCAAATCCTAAATGAGTAAGGGCAACAATTTTATTAACACCTTGTTTTTCAAATTCTGCTACTGCTTTTTTGGCAGAGTCGATATAATTGGCAAATTGTACATTAGCAACGCTTGAAATAGAAGGAGTTTCTTCAGTTGTTAAACCAAAAATACCTACTTTTTCTCCATCGACTTCTTTAATAATACCGTTATAAATTTTCCCATTTTCGAAGTCTTTTGTGACTGTTTTAAATTGTAAGCCATCAAATAAAGATTCTTTTGAAAAATCAAGATTGGCCCCCAGTAATGGGAATTCTGCTCCTTTTACAAATTTCGCTAGAGCAGTATGACCTTCTGGGCTTGATCCTAAATCGAACTCATGGTTACCAAATGTCATAGCATCGTAGCCCATTAAGTTCATTAACTTCATTTCAACTTCTCCTGTGAATTCATTGAAGTAAAGCGTGCCAGTCAAAGCGTCACCTGCATCTAATAAAAGTGAATTATGATTTGCTGCACGTAGCTCTTTTATTTTTGTAGCACGTTGTGGAGCATACTCTGCATGTGAATGTGTATCATTGGAGTGTAAAATTGTTAATTTGAAACCATCTTTCGTAGCTGCTGGTGCTGTTTCCGCTGCATGGGCAGCAAAACCAGGAGTAGCTAATAAACTAGCAACTAGAGTTGTTGCTGCAATACTTTTAACCCATTTCATCAATGAATTCCTCCCTCATAATATGTCAGATGACTGACAATTTACTCTTATTCTATCATGAAAGAAATTCTTCGTCATTACCATTAATGGTAAATGTATATTAATTTTATTGTAAAAAATAGATTAAGAAATATTAAATAATATATTTATACTTTTATTGAAGTATAAGTAAATTGTGTATAAGGCTAAGTGAAAAATTTTTCACCTCAAAAAAGCGCGAGAAATCAACTTTTCTGATTTCTCGCGCTTTTTATGATTTTGAGCAAGGATTTACTGTTTGTCCTTTACAACAATTTGTTTATTTAAAAATGGATGTTCAAATTCTAACTGTATAGCATGGAGCTCATAGTCTCCACTTGCCGTTTCCCTAGCTCCGTACATTGTATCTCCAATAATGGGATGCCCGATATGAGCTAAATGTACTCGGATTTGATGTGTTCTGCCTGTTTCCAAAATGAGATGGACAATACAAGAACTCTTATAGCGAGCAACTACCTCATAGTGTGTTACAGCATGTTGACCAGTTTTGGAAACTACACGTCTTGTTGCGTGATGTCGATCTTTCCCAATAGGTTCGGTGATTGTACCTGAAGATGCTTGTAAATTTCCTTGTACCTCTGCAGCGTAAGTGCGAATAATAGATTTTTCTTCAATCATACGATCAAGGATGGACTTAGCGAGAGGATGCTTTGCCACCAGCAATAGTCCTTGCGTGCCTCTATCCAGTCGATGGACATGCTCTGCATAAACACCACTCTGCTTTTTAATATGTGCCATGACATGGTTCATACAAGTATGAGTATCACGAGCATCATTTGGATGTGTTGACATACCTTTTGGTTTGGAAACGATTAAGCAATGGTCATCCTCATAAATAATATCAATTGCACATACTGGTGTGGGTTGATAATTGGATGTAGGTATCGGAAACGTAAATTTTAGAATTGCACCTGCCTGAAGCGGGGCTTTCCATTGAACGGGCTCATCGTCCATCGTTGTAATTGCTTTTGACATTCGTAATTCATGAACTAATTTTTTACCAAGTCGCCAATGATTACGCAGCAGTTCTTCAATGGTTAAATTATCTTCATTAATTTCATAATGAAACATAGATCTTCCTCCGTAGAAAAGACCGTATTCCTAATTGTAGAACACGGTCTCTTAATTATTTTGCAGCTTTTACAGCCTTCATTACATAAAAGCTTGCCCCTGCAATTAAAATAAATGCAGTTAGCGCTAAAAATGGGATTGTGATAAAGCCTAACCAATTAATATATTGACCAGTACAGGAAACAAGACCACAAGAAGGTGCAGTATCCGCTAAAAAACTAAGCTTTTGAATTCCATAATGATAAAGTGATACACTGCCACCCATAATGGCAAAAACAGCTGTTGTAACCGCAATACGTGCATTTTTTTGTATAAAGGCAATTGTTGTCATGATGACAATTGGATACATGAAAATACGTTGAATCCAACACATTTTACAAGGTTCATAGTGACGAATTTCTGAAAAGTATAAGGAACCTAGTGTTGCAACGACAGAGACAATCCAAATAAATAATAAGCCATTTTCTACTTTTTTAGACATATCTATTCTCTCCTTTATTAAACCATATCCTTGTACGATTATAGTTGTTCTAGTTTTATATGTAAATTAACTTACACAAAATAAGGTATCTCCTTTTTAAAAAGAATTTCAGTCTAAAGTATGAACGACTTAGGCAGACGTTCAAGACTTTGAAATGTTATCATTAACATTAGTAATGCCGAAGAAGAGGTGTTTTTGTGAGGGAGAATGAGCATTCGAATATCAGTATTTTAAAAGAGATTGCAGAACTGTTAAATGAAGAAACTGAAATAGTGACAATGTTAAAGGGTGCACTTGTGAGATTTTTAAATGGGACAAACTTTGAAACAGGCTGGATTTTTTTTATCGATGAAAAAGGGCGATCGGAGCTTGTTGTTCATGAAAATTTGCCAGAAGCATTGGAATTTAAAAACTGCCATTATTTAAAAAAGGGAGGCTGCTGGTGTGTTTCTCGCTATCGTAATGAGGAATTAAAAAAAGCCTCCAATATCATTGAATGCCAGCGCATTGAGAGTGCGATTGCAGCAAATGTTGGTGATCACGAGGGCATTACACATCATGCTACAGTGCCTCTTCAGTCAGGACAAGAACGTTTTGGGGTCTTAAATGTTGCCTCAAAGGATACTGTGCGTTTTTCACAGGAGGAGCTAGCTTTACTTGAATCTGTCGCTTTTCAAATGGGTTCAGCCATTAAGCGAATTTTACTGACAAAGCAGGAGCAAGAAATGGCACTTGTAAAGGAGCGCAACCGTCTAGCTAGAGATTTACATGATTCGGTTAATCAGCTGCTTTTTTCAGTTACTCTAACGGCGAGAGCTGGTATTGAAATGACGAATGATCGTGCTATTAAAGAAACATTTAAGGAAATTCAACATTTAACACAGGATGCCTTAACTGAAATGCGTGCATTAATTTGGCAGCTTCGTCCAAAAGGCTTAGAGAATGGTTTACTTGAAGCGATTAAAGTATATGCTGAAATGCTCGGCTTAAAGTTGCATGTGACAGTTTCAGGTGTATTGCAATTCCCTTCACGTATTGAAGAAACATTATTTCGAGTAGCACAAGAAGCACTTAATAATGTACGTCGTCATGCAGGTGTGCTGGAAGCTGCATTATATATAACGGTTACGTCTACAGACATTTTGCTTGTGATTCGTGATGAGGGACGAGGCTTTGTCATTGATAATAACACGAGGTTACTTTCAATGGGCTTGCAGTCAATAAAGGATCGTGCAAAATCAGTTGGTGGTACAGCTGACTGGGTTAGTGAAATTGGCAAAGGAACAGAACTGTTAATCCGCTTGCCGTATTAGGAGGAAAGAGAATGATACGTGTATTAATTGCAGATGACCACCATGTAGTACGTCGTGGATTATTATTTTTCTTAAAAACGCAAAAAGACATTGAAGTTGTGGGGGAAGCAAAAAATGGACTGGAGGCAGTAACTTTAGCGGAAAGCATACAGCCAGATATTATTCTTATGGATTTAGTCATGCCTGAGATGGATGGTATTCAGGCAACTAAGCGCATTAAAGCGAAATTTCCACAAATTGAAATTTTGATGCTCACAAGCTTTTCGGATCGGGACCATGTCGTACCAGCTATGGAGGCAGGTGCTGCAGGTTATCAATTAAAGGACATAGAACCTGATGAACTGGTATTGTCCATTCGCCGAATAATGCGAGGCGAAAATACTCTACATCCAGAGGCCACATCGACGCTGGAAATGGATCGACAAGAAACTGAAAATGCACCTCATGTATTAAACCCACTAACACCTCGTGAACAGGATGTACTTGCAGAGCTGACAAAAGGGAAAAGTAATCGAGAAATTGCTTCCTCCTTATTTGTTACAGAGAAAACTGTAAAAACCCATATATCTAATATTTTCACGAAGCTACAGGTGCAGGATCGTACTCAAGCGGCTCTTTATGCTGTAAAGCACGGACTGACAGAGGGTAGTGGTGTGTAAAAGTGAGTTAAAACGGCGAGTTCCTACAAATTTGTAGTAGCCCGTCGTTTTTTTATTGTTTATTTTTGAATAAAAAATTTATTTGTAATTTCTAGTAATGTTGAGCTTGGCGTAAGGGCCAAATCTTCTTTTAACTTTTGTTCATAGTCTTGAAAAACTCTGTATGCCTGTTCATATAGCCCAGCGTTTATTAAAGTGTGTAAATAGTGTTCCAGTTTTTGTTCATTATATGGATCAAAATCTAGTAGGCTATTTAAGAAATCAAGTGCCTTTGTCGTATCCGTTAATACAGAAGCTTGAAAGCCTTTTTCTAATAAATCTATGTATGATTTAGTCAGTTTATCTTTATAGGCTGTCGCCCATTCATAATCGTCAAAAATAAGCAGCCCATTTTTATAAATGGAAAGACATTGATTAATTAATGAAATATGGGGGAATTCTTGCTTTAAAAAATCATCATAGTATCTCTGAAAATCATATAAATCGCAAAGAATGCTTGGCTTTTCAAAGATATAATATTTATTGGAAAATACTATACAGTTGGCATAACCTATATTGCTTAAGGTTTTTCTTAAATAAGATAAAGCTGTATGAAGATTCGATTTTGCCCTAACATAGTCTAAATCAGGCCACAAAATTTCTATTAAATAATCACGGTGAATAGGAATATTTGGATGTAAAATAAAATAAACAAATAATTCCTTTGTTTTCTCCGTTTTGAACGCAATTAAACTATTGTTACTATAGGCTGCAAATTGATCGAAGCATTGAACGTTTAGCATCGTTTTCGAAGCCTTCTGAATGAGTTGCTGAATGGAATATTCATGCTCTATTCGAGCAATAGCCTTTTCTAAACGAGCGTGATTAATTGGTTTAAGTAAATAATCAAGCCCTCCGATATCATATGCCTGTAACGCAAACTCTTGATGGGAAGTTATAAAAATAACACTAACATGTGGACGATCCGTTTTGATAATATCAGCTACTTCCAGTCCAGTTAGTTCATTGAGCTTTACCTCTAAAAAAATAGCCTCAAATTCTAATGCGGGAAGCTCCTGCAGAAAAGTTTCTACCCTTGTAAAGGTTTTGACCACCTGTATTTGCTGAAATGCTTGTAGTTTATTTTGAAAATAGTGTAATGCTAGTGGTTCATTGTCTATTAAAACGGCTCTAATCACATCAAAATCTCCTTTTTACAATTAAATTGAAAACCATTAAACTCTAGTTCATTGTGCTTGAAAAGGCTTCCTAATATATAGTGAGCACTAAAAAAGCGAATTTCGCTTAAATATAAAAATTTGACACTGAGATTTAGTACTCGTATTTCATTTTTCATAATCCTATTGAGGTTTCATAAAAACAAAGCACTAAATTCTTTGTCACAAATAGATACTATAGTTTTCAGCGCTCTATAAAGAGGATGGAAGTTTTGTCTGTTGTGTTAAGAGAATTGAAATAATTGTATAAGCGTTTATTATCAAACTATTCTTAATAAGGCGGGAAACAACATAGTTTTAATAGCGAAATCAATAAATTCCTCATAAATCCTTGTATTAAACTAGTTTTTTTCTTATATTGTAAAAATAGTATAATGATTGTAATAATTTATCAGGCGTTATTATAGTACATTCGACTTAAATAAAACTCAAAAAGTACTTAAAAAATACTTAAAATAGATAGGATATTAGTAATTAAAATGCAAAACAAAATGGTTAATTTGTGATGAAAAATGGTTAATTAATGACTAAAATGACATCATGCAATAAATATAGTAGCAGCCGAGATTGATAAAGGATGGGTTAAACATGAAATTAGAACGCCTTTTAATGATGACAATGATTTTAATAAATCGAAAAAAAGTGACAGCACAGGAGCTTGCTGAGTTATTTAATGTGTCAGTTCGTACAATTTACCGTGATATCGAAACACTTAGCTGTGCTGGAATTCCTGTTTTGAGTCAGCAGGGGGTTAACGGTGGAATTAGTTTGATAGAGGGGTATCGTGTCGATAAACAGGTTCTGACAAAGGAGGAGCTTACCTCGCTTTCCATTGCCATAAAAAGTGCACTTACAACCTATGACGATTCCTATGCAGAAGCAGTGCTCGAAAAGTTAACAAGTGTTGCTGATGAAGAAATAAAGCAATCCATCAACCAACTATTTATTGATCTTAGCCCTTGGGGACCATCTATTGTTTTTAAGGAGCAGATTACACTATTAAAAAAAGCCATTGAACAAGCACACTGTGTAAGCTTCACCTATTCTACGACACATGGTCAAGTAACCAATCGATTTTTAGAGCCACATACATTAGTACAAAAAGGAAAGGTATGGTATGTCTACGGATACTGCACATTAAGAGAAGACTTTCGCTTATTTAAAATAGCTAGAATGAAAAATATAAAAGAAGAAATGATAACCTTCCAGCGCAAAGAAGTTCATTTGTCTGAACTCCCATGGAACAAAGAGTGGCACCGTCCTCAAAATGTAATAAAGCTAAAGCTGTCATTCGATTCTACGATAACAACATTAGTAGAAGAAACATTTGGTGCTGAGCATACAGATCATGAAAATTTAACAGTTAACATTTCATTGCCAGAGGATGAATGGTTATACGGTTTTCTTCTAAGTTTTGGTCACCGTATAAAAGTATTAGAGCCATTCCATTTAAGAGCTATTGTGCATAAGCGAGCACAGGAAATTGTGGAGCTTTATAAAGATATTTAATTTTTGTTTTGAAAGATGACATACTGCTGTCAGGTTTCCTTTGCTATAGTCATAACAAATAGTATGAAGGGTGGATTAATGATGCAAAGTTATTGTCAAAGCTGCGGTATGCCATTAGCAGATGAAACATTATTAGGAACAGGTAAAGAAGGTCAGAAAAGTCAAGAATATTGCATGTATTGTTATGAATTAGGAGGGTTTAAACAGCCGAATTTGACAGTTGAGGAAATGGTTGAGATTTGTGTGCCACATTTAAAGGAAGATGGGATGGCAGAAGAAGAGGCTCGTCAAATGTTATCTTCTTTCTTACCAAGTTTAAAAAGATGGAGAAGAGAAGAAATAAAACAGCCAAAAATGATAGAACGAGAATCATTTCAAATCGTAGGAATTTCAGCTCAAACGAGTAATGCCAATGAAATAACGTCTCAAGCTAAAATTCCTCAATTATGGTCAGACTTTTATCAGCAAGAAGTGATTGGACAAATAAAAAATCCAGTCAATGAAGTATTAATCGGTTTATATTCTGACTATGAAACAGATGTTAATGGAAAATATTCTATTACCCTTGGAATGGAAGTAGCAGCGACAGATGAAGTGACACAAGGGATGGTCGTAAAAACAGTGCCAGCTGCTAAATATTTGGTTTTTACTTCAGATAAAGGGTCAATCCCAGACATTGTGATTAAGGTTTGGCAAGATATCTGGGCTTGGTTTGCAGGTTCAGAAGTAGAAAGAGCATACACAGGTGATTTTGAGATATACGATGAACGGTGTGCCAACCCACAAGAAGCACAGGTTGATATTTATATAGCAATCAAATAACAACAAATCTCCTACCATTTACTTGGTAGGAGATTTGTTGTCGTTTGCTGGAGGAATGATTTCAATATGTGGTTCAATATGCACGAGTACCTGACAGAATCGATTTTCACGAGTAATCGTTTTTTCAATCTCCTCTGTAATACGATGACTCTCAAAGACATTTAAGTAAGGGTCTACAGTGACAGTGACATCGATAAAGTACATATTGCCATGGGCGCGCCCCTTAAAGTCTAACAACTCGATTACTCCATCAACATTGCGAATAAGGACAGACAAAGTCTCAACTTCTTCGATATTAAAAGCATCTGTGAGACTTTGAACAGCCTCCCAAAAAATTTCAATTGCTGTTTTAATAATTAGAAGTGCAACGAGAAGTGCAGTAATTGTGTCGATAATAGGGAAACCGAAAATAGCTCCAAAAATTCCGATTGCTGTACCAATACTTACAAGAGCATCTGAACGATTATCATAGGCTGCTGCTTTCACAGCTGCACTTTTTATTTTTTTAGAAAGTGCTAAATTATAACGATAAACGATATACATCACTATGGCACTGCCAATTGCGACATAGGCAGTTAATAATGATGGTGTTGTATTAACTGGCTCCCAAAGGCCTTTTATCGAATTAATAAGTACCTGTAAGCCAACAATTAACATAATGAACGACGCAACAAGTGAGGCAACTGTTTCGGCACGCAAATGCCCATATTGATGATTAGAGTCAGGTGGAATTTGGGCAATTCGTAATCCAATAAGTACTGCAATAGAGGCGATAATATCAGTAGTATTATTTAATCCATCTGCCTTTAGCGCTTCTGATGCGCCTATATAGCCGATTGTTAATTTTATAGAACTCAGAACCAAATATGTTGCGATGGATAACCAAGCACCTTTTTCCCCTTGACGTAAATTTGTATAAAGCTCCATTTTGTTTCCTCCTTGCAAAACTTTCGGGCATTATAAAACGACTCCCTTCTGTGAAAGGGAGTCGTTGCTAAAGTTTATAATGTTATCTCTATATAAGCTCCCCGCCACTATAGGTTGTGAGCTGTATACATTTTTTATAGCCTGTATCTTTTAAGTGCGATGTTAATCGTAACACAGTAAATAAAACAAGGCAATTTTTAGGTACTTACTTCTTCATTTTCATTTGATAAATCACGTTCAGGTAATTTCAGAACTTCTAAGTATAAAATATGGTGACCATCTAATTCTTTTGCGATAAACTCATAGCCTTGCTCTTCAATGCTATCTCCTTCGACTGCATCAAAGCGCTTTGTCATAAACCAACCGCCGATTGTATCTATATCATCATCTTCTATGTCAGTACCTAGCATATCATTTACATTCTCTACTAGCATCTTTGCATCTAAAATAAAATGATCTTCTGCAATTTCTTGTACTTCTGGGATTTCGTCCTCATCAAATTCATCTTGAATATCGCCGACAATTTCCTCAATAATATCTTCAATCGTCACTAAACCAGATGTTCCGCCATATTCATCCATTAAAATGGCCATATGAATGCGTTCACGCTGAATTTTAAGTAGCAAATCGTTAATTTGCGTCGTTTCCATCACGCGAATAATCGGCTGCATATAGTCAATTACTGGCTTATCACCATTTGCAGGGTCTTTAATGTAAGCGGTTAATAAGTGTTTCATATTGACTAGGCCGATAATATGGTCCTTGTCACCATCAATAATCGGATAACGAGTGTATTGCTCTACTCCCATTAAATCGAATACTTCTTTAATGGTAAGTTCTTTTTCGATTCCAACGATTTCAGTACGTGGTACCATGATTTCCTTTGCAAGACGTTCTGAGAACTCAAAAATACTGTTTACATATTCATATTCTGAATTATTAATTTCTCCACCTTTTAAACTATCTGACAAAATCATACGTAGCTCTTCTTCAGTATGAGCAACTTCTGATTCTGACATCATCTTTAGACCGAAAAGGCCTGTTAAGCCACGTGCAGATCCGTTCAATAACTTAATGACCGGGTACGTAATGTTGTGGAATAAAATTAATGGGCCAGAAAAGTTTAATGTCACTAATTCTGCTTTTTGGATGGCAAGTGTTTTTGGCGCCAATTCCCCTATAACTACATGCATAAACGTTACGATTGAAAATGCAAGTATGAATGAAAGGATAGATGTAATACTACCATTCAAATTTAGAAACTCAAACACTGGGTGCAATATAATTTCAAAAGTAGGTTCACCAAGCCAACCTAAGCCAAGTGCTGTGATTGTAATACCTAGCTGACATGCAGATAAGTATTCATCTAAATCTGAAACAACACGTTTTGCATTTTTTGCTTTTTTATGACCTTCTGCTAGCAACTGATCAATACGTGTTGATCTTACTTTAACAATTGCAAACTCCGTTGCAACGAAAAATCCTGTCATGATTATTAGTAGGGCGAATGCCGCCAACCTAATGGTTATCTCCAATATGTCTCCGTCCAAATAATTCCTTTGTCCCCGCCCAAATGAGGGAAGTAAACAAAGTGTACACCTCCTATGATTTAAAAAATTGTTGGATGATTCAATCATAAAATATTTAGATGCAAAACACAAATATTGACAACAATTTTTTATCTCTCGATAATCAATCCGTAATTTGGAAAAACTAACACCAAAAGATTGAAAATCAAAAATCATTATGCTACCTTTAAAAGGAGCAAAGATAGTTTATTTAGAGAAGGAAGCATTTGCATCTCATATAAAAACGACACGTCAAAAAATCTCAAGAGAGCTTTATCTGCGAATTTTTTAAATGAATTATTTTTAATAGCATCAAACAAGGAGCCTTCTCAGCTAGTGAGAGGGCTCCTTTTGCTTTAAGTATTATTCTTGTTGGAAGCGCAATTTTAAACACGCTTTTTCAACATCATGAAGCATTTCTTTTAATGGGATTTCGCCTGTAAAGCACGATATGGTAACAGGTGCCTTTTCCGTAATACCCTGCTGTGTTAAAAGATAATTTTTGCCATTATATGTTACATACATACTTTTTACAGATTTTTTTCCGAATGAACTAGTTGGCGTGTCGAATAATGCTTTTAATTGGCTACAATATTCATTGTAAAAATCACTTTTAAAGCCAGAAAGTGACTCGAATTTTTTACTATTGATAGTGCCAGCTTCATCTACTAATTCGAAAATTTTAGCGGAAAATTCAGAAAAAACTTCTTTTACTTTTGCACGAATTAATGCTTTTGAATTATAACTGTTTAAGTCATCTAAAAGTGTGACTTTACTCATTGAAATAGCCCCCTGCATACAAAACATTTATTATCAACTTGATAACATAAATGTATAAGAAAAATGCTGCAATTTCAATAGATGGAAATATTTTTAGCATAAATGATGTGCAAACACTAGTAAAAAATGGGTATATATAGAATCGCTGTTACACGAATAATTTACTATTTTTGTTAATCGTACACATGATACAACATAAGCTCATGAATCATTTTTTTAACATTTTCTTCGTTTGGTGGAATAGGCCCAGTCCATTGGATATTGCCATCCTTTAAATACTCAGCTGTAAAGCGTTCGCGTTGATAGAAAAAGGAAATAGCCCAGCCAGGAAGCTGAGAATTTTCAAATAAAGGCTTAAAGCTGAAATGCTGAATCATAATCAAACCCCATTTCTTATATATGTAGTTAATATTATTCAAGGATAGTAGTAAATTTGCAACTATTCTACCTGAAGAAAATGATGCAAGGTGTTTAATTATCCAAGGGTTTTTCTTTCGTTGAAAATCCTTGCTCTGCTATAATGAGTGCAACAGGCGACAAAATCCGCCAATCATGAATACAATTGAAATGAGAGGGTACTAATGGATAATTTTCTAGTGACTTTACTATTTATGGCCATTATTGGAGCCGCTATCGGCGGTGTAACGAATCACCTAGCCATAAAAATGCTTTTTCGCCCACATGAAGCAATATATATTAAAAATTGGCGTGTACCATTTACACCAGGGCTTATCCCAAAACGACGTGACGAATTAGCAAGGCAGCTTGGATTAACTGTTGTAAACTATTTATTAACACCTGAAACCTTTAGAAAAAAATTCTTTTCTAAAGACATTCAAGACAAAGTAGAACAGTTTGTGCAAACAAAGGTAGAAGAAACTATTTTTACGAATGATAAAACAATTCAAGATTGGCTTACATTAGCTGGATTTTCTAACATGCCAACAACAATTGAGAATAAGATTGAAGCAATTGTTGAGGGACAATTTGAGTCAATGAAGAATACATTATCAACGAAGTCAATTCATACACTGTTATCAGCAGATATTCAATATACAATTGAAGCAAAGATTCCAGTAGTAGTTCGTCATATATTAGAGAAGGGTGAGGATTATTTTTTATCACCTGAAGGCGAATTAACAATAAAAGCGATGATTGATGATTTTTTGTCGTCTAAAGGTTCACTTGGTGGAATGATCAATATGTTTTTAGGTGACTCTTCTTCGTTAGTGGCAAAGGTTCAGCGTGAACTTATAAAATTTTTACAGGCACAGGGCACAACGGCATTATTAACGAAAATCTTTACGCAGGAGTGGGATAAATTAAAAGAACGTCCTGCAATGGATTTTTTACAGGATATTCGCTTTGATTCAATATTAATGAAAGTGCAAGGTTATGTAAAAGAGCAGCTAGCAGTTGAGGAACGTTTGAATCAGCCTATTTCATATTACTGGACAGAGGGCAATACATGGATGAAGGAAACAGTCATTCCGCAAGCTATTGACAAAGCCTTTGTTAAAGCCGAAGAGAAATTAGAAGATGTATTAAAACGCTTAAATTTACAAGAAGTAGTTCGTGAGCAGGTTGATACTTTCCCTGTGGCGAAACTAGAGGAGCTTGTACTAGGTATTTCAAAACGTGAGTTTAAAATGATTACAGTACTAGGTGCAGTTCTTGGCGGCTTGATTGGAATTGTGCAAGGATTAATTGTCTATTTTATTTAAAAAGGGGAAATAAAAGAATGATTAATATTTATAATGAAATTAATGCTTTAGAGGGAACATTCCGTAAAACATCGGAATTCGAAGAGTTGAAAGAGGCGGTTGAACTAGTAAAGAATGATGAAGAGGCATTAAATGTTTTTAAAAACTTTCGTAAAATTCAAATAGAGCTGCAAAAAAAGCAACTAGCTGGTGAGGAAATATTGGAAGATGAATTAGTATACGCTCAAAAGGCAGCTCAACTGGCGCAGCAAAATGAAAAAATCTCTTCAATGCTTGAAGCTGAAATGAAATTAAGTAAGGTGATTGAAGAGGTAAATCGTATTTTAGTAAAGCCTATACAAACATTGTATGAGGGAATATAACGTAATCGTTGCTGTACCAAAGGAATAAATACACTATTAATTGCACATATAACAAATAGGAAAGAAACGTGTCTCCATGGTTGAGGCACGTTTTCACTTTATACACAATTTAAAAATAATGGAGGCAAGTACTATGCATGTAATTATTGAATGGACATATAAAGCACTAAAGGGTGCAACAACTGTACTACGTTCAGAAGAAATGCCTGCAGCTCAAGCATTACTACTGGCTGAGGATATGGAGCGAACGGGGAGAGTTAATTCGTTGCATTGTATTGATCGACAGGAAACAAGCTGGTCGATAAAGGAGCTGAAGGCCTATTTAAAGGAAATTGAGACAGAGCCACATAACATTACCGTTTATTTTGACGGCGGCTTTGATCGTGCTACAAAACAATCAGGGCTAGGATGTGTCATTTATTATGAGCAAAATGGTAAACCATATCGATTAAGAAGAAATGCCTTTTCATCAGAGCTAAATTCCAATAATGAGGCAGAATATGCAGCGCTTTATTTAGGAATCGTTGAGCTTGATTTACTGAATGTTCATCATTTGCCTGTTTGTTTCACTGGTGATTCTCAAGTAGTAATTAATCAATTAAGTGGGGAATGGCCTGCGCTGGAAAAGGATCTATCGAGCTGGGCAGATAAAATTGATGCAAGGTTAGAGGAGCTTAGCATTCAACCTGAATATCAGCTAATATCCAGGAAAGAAAATTCAGAAGCGGACCGACTAGCTACACAAGCCTTGAACGGTATAGATATTACTGGATTAAGCGAAATTGTAAGAGATAAGTAGTCACTGAAACATTGACTGAAAACCATCAATCAAATGATGGTTTTTTTACTTCTTTTAATGAAACTTTTACCAATTTAAAACGACTACTTTTATGAATCTAAATAATAAGGAGAGATTTTATGAACATGAAAAAATTCGCACCTGTAGCAATGACAGTATTATTATTTGGGAGTGCAGTAGTTCCAGTCGCTTCAGCCAATGAAAAACCTACAGAGGCACCGCAAATTCAAATTGATCCTGTGCACATTTTCAACAATACACATGGGGCAGTTGAGAAAGTCCATGCTGGCAAAAAAATTACATATTACACGGTAAAAGATGGCGATCAAACGAATGTTTTAGAAATTACAAATGAAACACCTGTTTTCGATAATACAGGGAAGAAAGTGGAACTTAAAGAGGGAGATAAAATAGTTGCGTATACATTTGCAAACAAGCCTCAAAAATTAATTTATCCACCACAATTCAATCCTGATGTTGTCATTGTTGAAACGGAAGAAGTTGGATTTGTTGAGGTTGATTATTTCTTTGAAAACTTAACAAATACTTATGATATTTTAAAATTAAACATTGGGGAACAGACGGAGCTTGTCAATTCACGGGGAGAAAAAGTCACAGCTAAGGATTTAGCAGAGGAGCATCTAGTTGTTTTCTATACAGCTTCTACAAAAAGCATCCCAGCTCAGACAACACCTTCAAAAGTAATCGTTCTTGATAACAAATTTGCCAATACAGTAGAAAATACTATTGAAGCAGAGATTGCAGCCATTATTGAGGCAGATTCGTATGAAGTAGAAGGAACAAAGATGGTTCCTTTGCGCTTGATTGCTGAAAAACGTGGTTTTACAGTGGAGTCGACAGGTAAAGGGGCAATCGTAACAAAGGGTAATTTATCTTACACAATTACTCGTGGCGAAAAAATGTTTGGTATTAACAAAGCTTTACACCCACTTCATGTAGCACCTGCATTGTTAGAAGCGAATAAAACATATGTACCAATTGAATTTGCAGAGGAATTTTTAAAATAATGTTTCAAAGTAAAACAGTAAGCTAGAGGAGGTATTCTAGCTTACTGTTTTTACTTTCAGGAGTATTTAAAATAAACTTCGGATACTTCTTCGCAAAGGCTTGAACACTTTGCTTGAAATGAAAGGTTTGCATAAATTTTTTTGCTACTATTAATTCATCTGAATACAGTAATGCATGTCGAAAATGCTGCTGGATAAATTTTCGTGCCTGTTCGTAGTGCTTGTTGATAGAGATAGCACCGTAAATCTCTTCTTGATCCATAATATAAATAAAATCACAAGGAACTTTATGCATGCGATATTTTAATAAAACAGTAATGTAAAAGGTCTTTTCATCACAACGCTCTAAATCAAAGTGATGAAATAATATTTCTAGCTGGTGAATAAAGCTTGGAGCGGAAGAAAAATAATTATTTTTTATAAGAACCACTATCAACACCACCTTCACTAAAAATTATAAAGAGAATAACTTAAATTGTCTATCTTTAGACAGAATATTCTGTTATTTAAAACTTCTATTTGTAGCTTTGCTTAACCTAATAAAAATTTGTTACACTATGGTTGCCGTAATTTTGAAAGAAGAGAGCGAAGAAAATGAAAATTATTCACATAGATCAAAATTATCCTGAGGATTGGATTCGCGTATTAAATCATATTGCGAATTTATTTTTTGAGGAATCCAAGCTAAAAGTAAAGTCTGAAGGAGCTGACATATCCATATGCTTCGAGCATCATGTTGCTGAGGATTTTTCTTTATCAACAAAAGCAGTATTAGAGGTAGAGGGAAAGTATTTTACAAATGAATATCATATTCAATATGACACACAGGCTGAAGGACGTGAACTAAATATTCGTATTAAGCGTGCCCTGTCTCATGTTTTTTTAGATGTGCTTGAACAATATACAGGGATGCAACAGCAATGGGGAATTTTAACGGGTGTCCGTCCAACTAAGCTCTATCATAAATTTAGAAAAGAGGGCATGACTGAGAAAGAAATTGCTGACATACTTATTCGTGACTTCCGACTGTCTGCACAAAAGGTTGGACTCTTAAAAGATATTGTTGAACGACAATTAGTAACGATTCCTGATATCGATAACATTGGAAAGGAAATAAGTATTTATATCGGAATTCCTTTCTGTCCAACAAAGTGTGCCTATTGTACGTTCCCTGCATATGCGATTGGAAGCAATCGAAAGCAAGGCCGTGTCACTACATTTTTAGAGGGGCTGCATATTGAATTAAGAGAAATGGGTAAATGGCTGAAGGACAACGATATGAAAATCACATCCATTTATTGGGGTGGTGGAACACCAACTTCTATTGAGGCACACGAAATGGATGCGTTGTATCAGACGATGTACGATTCCTTCCCACATCCTGACACAATTCGTGAAGTGACAGTTGAGGCGGGTAGACCAGATACGATTACTACAGAAAAACTAGAAGTGTTAAAAAAATGGGGGATTGACCGTATAAGTGTTAATCCACAATCTTATACAGATGAAACGTTAAAAGCGATTGGACGTCATCATACAGTTCAGGAAACCGTTGATAAATTTTGGCTTGCGCGTGAATCAGGTATGAACAATATTAATATGGATCTGATTATTGGTTTACCAAATGAAGGTATCGAAGAATTCCAGCATTCTTTAGAGGAATCTGCTAAGATGCAACCAGAGTCATTGACTGTTCATACACTATCATTTAAGCGCGCATCAGAGATGACTCGTAATAAGGATAAATACAAAGTAGCGGATCGTGATACTGTTGCAGAAATGATGCAAATGGCACAAGATTGGACAAAAGAAAATGCCTATGTTCCGTACTATTTATATCGACAAAAAAATATTTTAGGTAATTTAGAAAATGTCGGCTATAGTAAAGCTGGTGAGGAAAGCATCTATAATATTGTGATCATGGAAGAGGTACAGACAATTTTAGGGATCGGCTGTGGCGCTTCTTCTAAATTTGTTCATCCTGAAACAGGGAAAATTACGCAGTTTCATAATCCAAAGGACCCTGCTGCCTATATCATGACATTTGAAGATGCTATAGGTAAAAAAATTGAGTTTTTAGATGAATTATATAAAGCATAAAAGGTAAAGGCAATCTGAGTTGTTCAGGTTGCTTTTTTCACGCTCACAAGAGTGTTTGCTCTGAAGTATAATCATGTTAAAAATAAATGAAGTGGAGGAGTAAAATGAAAGTCGTTATTAGTCCAGATTCATATAAGGGGACCTTGTCAGCCAGTGAGGTGGCAAATGCAATGCAGGCAGGAATCATGGATGTGAACCAGGCAATTAAAACTGTGATGTTACCAGTTGCAGACGGTGGAGAAGGCACATTGGAATCACTTGTTATGGCTACAGATGGTTACTATTTTTCGACGCAGGTGCTTGATCCATTAGGGAGAGAAGTAGAGTCGAAATATGGTGTTCTAGGTGATAACGTTACATGTGTCATTGAAATGGCTCAGGCATCTGGCATTATGTTATTGCAGGACAATGAAAAAAATCCTGAACTGGCATCAACATATGGAACTGGTCAATTAATAAAAGTTGCACTAGATCAAGGATTTAGGAAGTTTATTATTGGAATTGGTGGTAGTGCTACAAATGATGCTGGTATTGGCATGTTAAAGGCATTAGGACTGCAATTTAGAAAAGAGAATGGTTTATTAATTGATGAAGGAGTGTCAGCTTTACTAGAACTAGCCTTTATTGATAGTAGTTGTCTAGATTCGCGATTAGCTGAAGTGCATTTTGTTATTGCATGTGATGTTGATAATCCTTTAATTGGAGAGCAGGGGGCAACAGCTATATTTGGCCCTCAAAAAGGTGTAAAAGAGCAGCAAATTGCTTATTTTGATTGCTGTTTAAAGCAATTTGCAGATATTGTTGAAAAACAATATGGCATTCGATTGCATGATTTCAAAGGGGCAGGTGCTGCTGGAGGCATGGGCGGTGCATTCATAGCCTTTTTAAATAGTAGCTTCTCAGCCGGCATTGATATTGTAATGGATGCCATTCAATTAAAACAACATATAGAAGGTGCTCAATTTGTTATAACAGGGGAGGGGAAATCAGATCGTCAAACATTACATGGAAAAGCACCGCTAGGAATAGCAAAGGCATCCAGATTAGCTAATGCGCAGGCAATCTTATTGTCAGGGAATATTGATGATATTGATAAAGCTGCATTGTACGATTATTTTACGGTTGTTGAGTCTTTAGTAGATGAAAAAGTTAGCGTGCAACAGGCAATGCAAAAGCCTTATGAATGTATTCGTTTGAAAACAAAAAAAATATTTGAGAATCTCTTACAAAAGAGTAGTTCATCATAGAAGATTTTAGAAAATAGTGGGCAGTTCCAAGCTGCTCTTTTTTGTATAATAGAAAAATAGAAAGGAAGTAAGAATATGAAAAAAATAATAGTAATACTTCTTTGTATTTTTTTATTAGCGGGCTGTACAGAGGTTTTAAAGACAGAAAAAGTACCAGTAACTGCTGGACAAGAAATGCGTGTTCATTTCCTTGATGTAGGGCAGGGAGATTCTATTTTTATTGAGTCAGCAAGGGGTAAGACAATGCTTGTGGATGGAGGTGTTAAGGGAGCAGGTCAGCAGGTGGTTTCCTATTTAAAAGAGCTAGGTGTAAATAAACTCGATATAGTTGTAGCAACACATCCTGATGCTGATCATATTGGGGGCTTAATTCCTGTGTTACAATCAATCGATATTGGTCAATTTTATGATTCAGGAAAGGTACATACATCTCAAACCTTTGAAGAAATGCTGACACTAATTGATACGAAAAATATTCCATATCATGTTCCAACAACAGGAGAAAATATAGCGTTTGATGATGATCTTATTGTTAAGGTATTAAATGCTAATGAACATGCTACAGATAATAATGATGCATCCATTGTTTTAAAAATTATGTATGGTAATGTTTCATTTTTATTAACAGGAGACGCGGGAATAGCATTGGAAAAAGATATGCTACAAAATGATATACAAGCAACAGTCTTAAAGGCAGGTCATCATGGCTCAAATACGAGTAGCTCAGAGAAATTTATTCAAGCAGTGCATCCAGAAGTAACTGTCTTAAGCTATGGGGAAGGAAATAAATATGGGCATCCTCATGCTGAAGTCGTTGAGAGATTGCAAGCTGTTGGTAGTAAGATTTATGCAACTGCAGAAGCAGGAACGGTTATCGTATCCACAGATGGGGTAAACTATGATGTGCATTCAAAAGAATGGTCAGGAGCCATTGCCTCAACACCACCTCAAAATGCCACAACTGTAGAGATTGTTAGTAAGGACTTAGTGGATGAGATTGTCGGTATTAAAAATAATGGCAGTGAAGCAGTATCGTTAAAAGATTGGCAGCTTATTTCAATAGAGGGGAATCAAGTATTCCAATTTCCAAATGTGACATTACAGCCAGGTAAAATTATGTATGTGACAAGTGGAACAGATGCGAGAGAAGGCCAAAATTATTTAAAGTGGACGAAAAAACAAATTTGGTTAAATGATGGAGATGCTGCACAATTAAAGAATGCGAAAGGGGAACTTGTTAGTGAGCTCGACTAAATATACCTTAGACCGTATTGAAGATGGCTATGCAGTTTTCTTGAAGTACCCAGAGGAAGAGGAACAACTAATCATATTACAGTCCGCCATGAATAAGCCAGTACAGGTGGGCGATCGTGTGTTAATTGAAGAAATAAACGATATTTATCATATTGAAATTTTACTAGAGGAAACAGAGCAAAAAAAAGCTGAGGTAAAGAGCTTAATGGAACGTCTGCGTAATAAAAATAAATAGTATAAGTACATGACAGGCTGTGCGGAAGGTTACGCATAGCTTGTTTAATTTAGAAGGAATGTGCATAAAATGCCATCCTAAAAATTTTGAAAATATGCTAAAATAAGCAGTATTAAAGGAAGCTAGGAGCTGACACAATGTCAATTAATACAATTATTTTTGATTTAGATGATACACTGCTGTGGGATAAAAAATCGGTTAAAACAGCATTTGAAAAAACATGTCAATATGCAGCAACTATACATAATGTAGATCTGGCAGAGCTAGAGGAAGCGGTGCGAAAGGAAGCTCACACACTCTATGAGGGCTATGAAACATATGATTATACAGTGTTAATTGGTATTAACCCATTTGAAGGTCTTTGGGGAACATTTGATGATCCAACAGATTCCTTCCAAAAAATGAAGGGAATTGTACTAGAGTACCGTACAGCTTCATGGACAAAGGGCTTAGCAGCATTAGGAATTGATGATGCGAAGTTAGGTGCAGAGCTTGGCGAGCGATTTGTGGCAGAACGTAAGGTATCTCCTTTTTTATATGAGGATACGTTTGCTGTGCTGGATGAGCTAAAAGGAAAATATCAGCTCATTTTATTAACGAATGGAGCTCCAAGCTTGCAGAACTTAAAGCTGACAATTACACCAGAAATAGCGCCATATTTTGACCATATTATTATTTCTGGAGACTTTGGTAAAGGAAAGCCAGATGCTTCAATTTTTGAGCATGTTATGGAGAAAGCAGGCATTACAGCTGCTGATGCCATTATGGTAGGCGATAATTTAAATACTGATATTTTAGGTTCATCACGTGTGGGCATGCGGAACGTATGGATTAATCGCGAAAATAATGTTCCAACTGGTACTGTTACACCAACATATGAGGTAGACTCTTTAACTGCACTTTTAGAACTTGTGAATAAGCTATAAGTCAAAAATGTACTGATTCATCAAAGGATCAGTACATTTTTTTTTTTGAAGTTTATCAATGCAAATTCATATTTTACCGAAATTCCTTCCTAATAATTTGAATTATCAATAAAATAAATTTATGCTATTATTGAAAATAAAAATAAACACTTTCAATCTAGTGATTTCGATTTGGAGAAATGTACAAGCCTTTTTTGTTGTAAAGACTGCAAGTTTATGGGGGTGTATATAGTGAAAGCAAATCGTTTAGTGTTTGAAAATGCCATTGATATTAATCCGCGTTCGGGCATTATAAAGTTCAATGGAAATCGAATGATCCTAAAATCAGCTGAGGCACTTGGATTTTTTAGGCGTGATATTATTCAAACGTTGAATATGGAGCGAGCAAAGGGCTTTTTATTACGCTATGGTTGGGCGTGCGGCTATAGTGCTGGTGGCTCTATTGAGAAAATGTACAATTGGAAAGAGTTAAAAGAGTTGATAAGAGCAGGTGCTGCAATCCATACATTAGAGGGCGTTGTCAGTGTAGAAATTGATGTACTTGAAATAAGTGACGATAAATTTGAAATGGAAGGCAAATGGTTCCATTCTTACGAGGCGGAGGAGCATGTTCGCCATTTTGGCTTTAGTGACGAAAGTGTATGCTGGACCTTGATTGGTTATGTAGCAGGCTTTCTAGCAAAAACTTATTCGAGAGAAGTCGTTGTTTTTGAGGAAAAATGTCGTGGTAAATGTGATGACTATTGTAAATTTGTCGTTCGAACTAAGGAGCATGCCACAGCAGAGCAATTAGATTTATTACGATATTTTCAAGAAACTTCTTTATCTGATGAATTAGACGCTACGTATAATGAGTTAAAATCACTGAATAATTCTATTCTACATTCTGACACCATCCACAAACAAATGACACATGCAATGCTTGAGGGCTATACGTTAAATCAACTCTTACATCTTTTAAGTGATGCGTTGCAATGTAGTGTAACAATAGAACGTAGATACTTAATGAAGCCAATTGGTTATTATTTTATGCATAAGGATGATGAGCACATCTATTTTGAAGGAAATCGTAAGAAAAAAGAGTTTCGACGTGAATATGAGATTATGACGATGAAAAAACAATTGGGGACTTTAGTGATTCTTAGTCATAATGAGCTAATGCGAGAGCAGGTAATGATTATTGAACGCGCTGTGACGGTACTCTCAATTTATTTATATACACAAATGCAAATTGCTCAATCACAATGGCAAAGAAAGTCCGATTTTTTAGATGAAATTATGAATAGACAATCTTCCACAGAGGCACTTATTAAAAAGGCTCGTAGCATTTTCTATTTTGATCCCAGTAAAAACAATCGTGTAATTGTCATAACTTCTGAGTATGAGGAACTGGAAACTTTGCATAGCTTTTTAATGACAGAGTATTTAAATATCGAGTGCTTTATTAAAAATCAAGAGATTTTACTTATTCTGGAGGATTGTGAAAAGAATATCAAATATATGTCGGACTTTGTTAGCCTATTAACGAAACGATTAAAAGAGCGATTTAAGCAATCTATATTCCAAATTGGTGTAGGGAAAAATGCCGATAAGCTAGAGGAAATTGGAAACAGCCACAATGAGGCTAGACTGATTTGTCAATTTCTACGATATGCAGCACCTGGACAGACACAATCTGCTATTTACGAAAACTTTCAGCATATTATGCTATTTTTAAAGACAACCAACCCAAGGGAACTTTTACAGTTTTATGAAGAGGTGCTAGGTCAGCTTATCAAATATGATGAGCAAAATAATGCAGCACTTGCCCATACGCTAGAGGTTTTTTTAAACCATAGTGGTAATGTCAATAAAACAGCAAAGGCTTTAAGTCTTTCAATTCCAGGTTTTCGTTATAGAATGGAAAAAATCGAAGCTTTATTGCAGGAAGATTTACGGACAGGAGATGGACGTTTTCGATGCCAGTTGGCCCTGAAAATCTATTATGTAATGAAAGCATTAGAAAATAAAAAGTAAGAAAAGTCAGCGATTTTGCTGGCTTTTTTCTATTTTTTGCATATATTCCTTTCAATTTTGAAGGAAAAACAGTAGAATTCTATACTTTTTATTAATTATCTAAAAATTCCGAAAGAATTATATTTAAATAGACATGTCAAACAAGAAAAAATAATTGTAGGGGGGAAGGGAATGGTTGTAAAACAAGGTACGAAGCCATTGACAGGGCAGGAATATTTAGAAAGTTTAAAGGATAGTCGGGAAATTTGGTTACATGGTGAACGTGTAAAGGATGTCACGACTCACCCAGCCTTTCGGAATTCAGCACGATCGATTTCACGTTTATATGATGCCATGCATGACCCAAAATACAAAGATATTTTAACTTGTGAAACGGATACGGGTAGTGGAGGTTATACCCATAGTTATTTCCGAGCAGCACGCAGCGCGGATGATTTAATTAAAGGACGGGATGCTATTGTTGCTTGGGCCCGCCTTACATATGGGCAGATGGGACGGACACCAGACTATAAAGCATCCTTCCTAGCAACACTTGGCGGGAATCCTGAATACTATTCACCTTATCAAGAAAATGCGAAGCGTTGGTACAAAGAGTCACAAGAACGAAATTGGTTCTTTAATCATGCAATTGTGAATCCACCTGTTGATAGGCATAAAGATGTCCATGAAGTAGGGGATGTTTTTATCCAAGTGGAGCGCGAAACAGACAAAGGCTTGATTGTTAGTGGTTCGAAGATGGTAGCTACAGGTTCAGCTATTACTAATTACAATTTTGTGGGCACGTATGGTTTACCGATTAAAGATAAAAAGTTTGCTGTTGTCTTTATTGCACCAATGGATGCTCCTGGTGTAAAGCTTATTAGTCGAGCATCTTATGAAATGACGTCTGCGATTATGGGTACTCCATTTGATTATCCACTAAGTAGCCGTTTCGATGAAAATGATGCAGTACTTGTATTTGAGCAGGCGCTTATCCCATGGGAAAATATTTTAATTTATGAAGATATGCAAAAGACAACTTCATTCTTTGTAGAAAGCGGTTTCATTAATCGTTTTACTTTCCAAGGGGTCACACGCTTAGCGGTGAAATTAGATTTTATTATTGGTGTACTGTTGAAGGCATTAAAAACGGCAGGCACTGACCAATTCCGTGGTGTTCAGGTTCATATTGGAGAAATTATTGCTTGGCGTCATATGTTCTGGTCATTAAGTGACGCGATGGCATTGAATCCTGAGAAAAAAGAAAATGGCATCGTTATTCCGAATTTAAATGGTGGACTAGCATATCGCGTATTTTTACAGGAAGGTTGGCCAAAAATTAAAGGCATTATTCAGCAGATTGTAGCAGGGAATTTAATTGTCCAGCCATCTAGTGCAAGAGATTTTTTAAACGAGGAATTCCGTCCAACATTAAATAAGCTTTACCGTGGTTCAAATGGTATTGAAGCACTTGAAAAAATTAAAACAATTAAGTTGCTTTGGGATGCAATTGGTACTGAATTTGGTGGTCGAAGTGAATTATACGAACGTAATTATGCTGGAAATCATGAGGATATTCGATTACAAACATTGTTTGGTGCTCAAGGCAGTGGTAAAACAGATGAGTTTATCGCTTTTGCAGAGCAATGTATGGCAGATTACGATTTAACGGGGTGGACAGATCCGACTTGGGTTAATCCAGATGATGTGAATTATTTTACAAATAAATAATGATAACAGTAGGGGGAATGTTTGATGACAAATTTTGATGTAGCGCAACTAGCGCATGTGGAGCTTTTCACACCAAAGCCAGAGGAATCTTTAAAGTTTTTCACAGATTATATGGGGCTACAAATTACAGCACGTGAGGGGCAATCGGTTTATCTACGAGGTTATGAAGATTTTTATCATCACACACTAAAGCTTACAGAAGGAAAAGAAGCGGGTCTTGGACATTCTGCATGGCGAGCAAGTTCACCAGAAGCGCTGGAGCGTCGGGTCGCATCTTTAGAAAAAAGCGGTTACGGAAAAGGTTGGATTGATGGTGATTTAGGTCATGGTCGTGCTTACCAATTTGTCACACCAGATGGACATAATCAAGAAATTTTGTGGGAAGTGGACTATTTCCAGGCAGCTGAAGATCAAAAAACATTATTAAAAAGTCGTCCGCAAAAGCGTCCATTAATGGGTGTTCCCGCTCGTCGTTTAGATCATATCAACTTAATGTGTAGGGATGTAGCAAAAAACCGTGAGTTTATGTCTGAGCATTTAGGCTTCAAGTTACGGGAACAAATTGTATTGAACAATAATGAAGAAATCGGGGCATGGATGAGTGTTAGTCCACTTGTACATGAGGTAGCGTTAATGAACGACCAAACTGGCAATAGTGGCCGCTTCCATCATATTGCATTTTGGTATGGCTATCCACAGCATCTTATGGATACGGCAGATATTTTTGTAGAAAATGGTATTCAAATAGAGGCTGGCCCTGGTAAACATGGTGTAAGTCAAGCGTACTTCATGTATGTAATGGAACCTGGTGGCAATCGAGTTGAATTATTTGGCGATTCAGGCTACTTGATTTTCGATCCTGATTGGAAGCCGATAACATGGCGCGAGAATGAGTTAGATGAAGCGATTATTTGGTATGGCTCTCCACTACCAAATGAGTATTTCCTGTATGGCACACCAGATCGAGCAGTAAAGGTTCCAGTGAAGTAAAAAAGTCCAAACAGCTGTCTTAAATACTACTACAAAGTATTTGAGACAGCACTATATCATGAGGAGGTTATGTAATGGAGGATCGTCTATTTAGAAATGCGATGGGGAAATTTGCAACAGGTGTCACAGTGATTACAACAAATGTAAAAGGCAAAATTTATGGCATGACTGCAAATGCGTTCATGTCTGTTTCACTTGATCCAAAATTAGTTGTCATCTCTATTGGTGAAAAAGCTTCTATGCTAAAGCATATCCAACAAAGTGGAACATTTACTGTCAATTTTTTATCGGCCCAGCAGCAAGAGCTGTCAATGCTATTTGCCGGACAAATCAAAGAAAAGCGGAATGTAACATTCGGTGATTTACAAGGTGCGCCAACAATTGAAGGTGCTATTGCGCAAGTTAGCTGTGAGGTGGCAAGTACCTATATAGAAGGTGATCATACGTTATTTATCGGACGAGTGAAAAACATTCATCTAGAAGATGGGGAGCCATTGCTATTCTTTAATGGACGATATGGTGCATTATCATCAGAAACACCAGTGCAGATATAGGAGGTAGGCTATGGATAGACAATTATACGCAGAGAAATTACAGGAAGCTGAGGTATCGAAGCAACCTATCGCTCCTTTAACATCTACTATTCCAGATATAACTGTAGATGATGCTTATGCTATTCAATTACTTCAAATTGCTTCAAAGCAACAGGAGGGGAAGCATATTGTTGGTAAGAAAATCGGCTTAACGAGTAAGGTGATGCAGCAGCAATTTAATGTGTCAGAGCCAGACTACGGTCATATTTTATCGAATATGGTGGAGGTCGATGGTGCAACAATTTCACTCAATCATTTTATTCAACCAAAGCTGGAATTTGAGATTGCGTTCGTTTTAAAGAAGGACTTATATGGACCACATATTACAGTGGAGGATGTTATTGAGGCAACGGATTACATCGTCCCTGCATTAGAAGTAATTGATAGCCGGATAGTTGATTGGAAAATTTGTTTTGAAGATACGGTTGCAGACAATGGTTCCTCTGCCATGGTGATTATTGGCGGAAAGCCTACAAAATTGCTAGATGTAAATTTACCACATATTGGGATGAATGTTTATCGAAACGGCGAGCTATTTGATAGTGCCGCCGCTGCAGCTGTAATGGGTGATCCATTACGTGCAGTTGCATGGTTAGCTAATAAGCTTAGTAAATACCATATCGGTTTGCATGCAGGTGAATTTGTGTTGGCAGGTGCTTTGACAGCCGCAGTCACAATTGAGGACGGAGATACGTTTGTAGCAGAGTTTGCTCATTTAGGTGCTGTATCCGCTACGTTTAGGCTGAAGGAGGAGAAATGAAAATGGCAAAACTAAAGGTTGCGATTTTAGGCTCGGGTAATATCGGTACCGATTTAATGTACAAAATCGAACGTAGTGAGTACTTATCAATGAGTGTCATGGTAGGAATTGACCCTGCCTCTGAGGGAATTCAACGCGCAAAGTCTCGTGGTTATCTTACAATCACCAATGGAATTGAAGGATTAGTGGCCTGTCCAGAGCTCTTTGATATTGTTTTTGATGCCACAACGGCAAAGGCACATTCGATACACAGTGAGAAAGTGCTAGCTCTTGGTAAAAAGATTATTGATTTAACGCCAGCTGCTATTGGTCCATTTGTTGTGCCGTGTGCTAATTTGGAAAAATTCGCAACGGCCGACAATGTCAATATGGTGACTTGTGGTGGGCAAGCGACTATTCCAATTGTCTATGCGATTAATCAAGTAGCTGATGTTGAATATGCGGAAATTGTTGCTACCGTAGCAAGTAAAAGCGCTGGACCTGGTACTCGGGCTAATATTGATGAGTTTACACGAACTACAGCAAGGGCAATAGAGGACGTGGGCGGAGCGAATAAGGGCAAGACCATTATTATTTTAAATCCAGCTGATCCGCCGATTATGATGCGTGATACTGTGCATGTTTTAGTAAATGAGCGTAATAAGGAGCAAGAAATATTAAAAGCTATTGAAGATATAGTGCAAGCTGTTCAACAATATGTACCAGGATATCGACTGACAAGTGTACCTATTTTTAATGGTCAACAAGTATCGATCTTTTTAGAGGTTGAAGGGGCAGGAGATTTCTTCCCGACTTATTCAGGAAACCTCGATATTATGACGGCTGCAGCAGTACAAGTAGGGAATGAAATCGCTAAACAGCAACATGAAACAGTGAAATCGAATTAAACGGAGGTGAGTGTTATGAAAAAAATAACAGTTTTAGATGTAACATTGCGTGATGGTAGTCATTCTATGCGTCATGCATTTACAGAGCAGCAGGTGAGAGAGGTTGCGCGTGGTTTAAGGAAGGCAAAGGTGAAATATTTTGAGGTATCCCATGGAGATGGATTAGGGGGCTCCTCATTACAGTATGGATTTTCCAAAGTAGATGAGCTGAAGTTAATCGAAGCAGCACGAGAAGAATGTGGGGATTCGGCTATTTCGGTGCTAATTTTACCGGGCATTGGTGTAAAGGAAGATTTAAAAAATGCAGTAAAGGCTGGAGCTAAAATGGCTCGTGTTGCAACCCATGTAACCGAGGCCGATGTTGCTGGTCAACATATTTACTTAAGTCGAGAGCTAGGGTTGAAAACAGTTGGATTTTTAATGATGGCACATATGGCTCCAACATCTGTAATAGTTGAACAAGCAAAGTTATTTGAGAGTTACGGCGCTGAAATTATTTATGTGACGGATTCAGCAGGCGCTATGCTACCGCATCAGGTTAAGGAACGAGTAGCTGCATTAAAATCGCATGTGTCCTGTGAGATTGGCTTTCATGCACATAATAATTTATCACTTGCAATGGCCAATACGATTGCTGCTATTGAAGCGGGTGCTACGTATGTGGATGGTAGTTTACGCTGTTTAGGTGCAGGTAGTGGTAATACACAAACGGAGGTAATGGTGGCTGTTTTTGATCGTCTGGGCTATGAAACTGGCATTGATTTATATAGTGTAATTGATGTTGCGAATGAAGTGGTTGCACCTTTTATGCCTCGTCCTCAAGAAATAACAGGCTCTAGTTTAATAATGGGCTATGCAGGTGTTTACTCTAGCTTTTTATTATTTACGCAGGAAGCGGCAAAAAAATATAACGTAGATGAGCGTGAAATTTTAGTGGAGCTTGGCAGAAAGAAGGCGGTAGGTGGGCAAGAGGATTTAATCGCAGAAATTGCTCGTGAGATAGCCAATCATAAGCAGACAGTAAACTAGAAGTGGAGGAACGCGCGATGATGAAAACCGATACGTTAGATCAAATTGCGTATGAGTTGTATAAAGCAGAGCGAGAAATGACAGAGGTTACGAAGTTTGTTGATCAATACCCAGAGCTGACGGTGGAAACTGCCTATAATATTCAAGACAAATTAATTGAACTGAAGTGTATGCATGAGGAAACAACCATTTCAGGGCTAAAGCTTGGGTTAACGAGTAAGGCAAAGCAACAAATGATGGGAGTTCATGAGCCTTCTTACGGTATGCTGTTAGCGAATATGGAGTTAAATGCAAAGCAGCCGATTTCATTAAAGTCTCTCATTCATCCGAAAATTGAACCGGAGATTGCCTTTGTATTTAAGCAGGATTTAGGTGGCCCGATTGTAACCGTTGCACAGGTGTTGGAAGCAACTGACTATATTGCGCCTGCAATGGAGATTATCGATAGTCGTTATTTAAATTTCAATTTTACATTACCGGATGTGATTGCTGATAACTCTTCTTCCTCGCGTTACATAGTGAGTTCGCAAAAATATGCGGTGAACGAGGTGGATCTTGTGAATATGGGCTGTATTTTCACACAAAATGATGAGATTTTTGCGACAAGTACAGCAGGTTCTGTAATGGGACATCCGGCACGAGCCATTGCGTGGATGGCTAATAAATTGATCGCTCGTGGACAGCATATTCGAGCTGGAGATATTGTGCTAAGTGGCGCGCTAACAGGCTCTGCAACAATGCATGCAGGTGATAACTTTACTGTAAGCTTTGACGGAATGGAGTCGTTAATAGTTCAAATAGAACGATAGCAAAGGGGGCAGGTGTAATGCCATTTATTCAAGTAACATTCATTGAAGGACGGACACCCGAGCAAAAGGAACGGTTAATTGCAGAAGTAAGCCAAACTGTTTCATCTGTTTTAGATGCACCACTTGAAACAGTTCGTGTGTGCTTAAATGAAATCCCAAGCACTCATTGGGGAATTGCAGGGAAGTCTATCCAGCGTCGTCAAAATGAATAATAAGGAGTGGTCTACGATGGAGAATACACAAACGAAATTGAAAGAAGTTAAATTATTTATAAATGGAGAATATGTAGAATCTTCTTCTCAAACATTATTCGAGGTGAAAAATCCTGCGACCCAGGAAATTATTGCAAAAGTCCATGAAGCAAGCTTTGAAGACGTGGATCGGGCGTGTGAAGCGGCACGGCAAGCTTTTGAAGTAGGTCCATGGCGAAGAATGCCTTTATCTGAGCGTTTAGCCAAAATTCGTCGAATGGCAGAAATTATTTTAGAACGCAAAGAGGAGTTAGCGCGCCTTGAAGCATTGGATGTAGGTAAGCCTTATCAAGTAGCATTAGAACGTGAAATTCCTCGTGCCGCGGAAAATTTGAAGTTCTTTGCTGATTTTATGGAACAGCAAGGCGGTGAAGTATATCCGATGGATGATGCTTATTTAAATTATACACGCTATGAACCAGTTGGGGTTGCAGCATTAATAACTCCTTGGAATTTACCGTTTATGTTAACAACATGGAAGCTTGGTCCATGCCTAGCTTCAGGAAATACAGCAGTCATAAAACCAGCAGAAATTACACCATTAACTGTATCGTTACTTGGTGAGATTGCACAACAGGCGGGCATTCCAGACGGGGTCGTTAACGTTGTCCACGGCTTTGGAGTGCAGTCAGCAGGGGAATTTATGACGACACACCCCGAAGTTGATTTAATTTCCTTCACAGGGGAAACAACGACAGGAAAAGCAATCATGAAAAACGGTGCTGACTCATTGAAAAAGGTTTCCTTTGAGTTAGGGGGGAAGGCAGCGAATATTATTTTTGAAGATGCGAATTTAGAAAAAGCCATCCCCGTATCGATTCAAGCGGCATTTATGAATTCCGGTCAAGTTTGTCTAGCGGGTTCGCGTATTTTAGTGCAACGCGCGATTCTAGATGAATTCCTTACACGTTTTAAAGAAGCAGCGGCAGCATTAGTAGTTGGTGATCCGCAAGATGCTAAGACGAATATGGGGCCAGTCGTAAGTGAAGCACATTATAACAAGGTAACAAGCTATTTAAGTGTAGCTGAATATGAAAATTCTACGCTTATTTATGGTGGTAAACGACCTAAATTACCAGCTCAATTGAGTACGGGTTATTATTTACAGCCGACAATTTATTTACAAGAAAATCCGCAAGCTCGCATTTGCCAAGAGGAGATTTTCGGTCCTATCGTTACAATTATCCCGTTTAATACAGAGGAAGAGGCACTTGCAATAGCTAATGGAACAGAGTACGGTTTAAATGCAGTTGTCTGGACCGAAAATTTACAGCGTGCACACCGTATTTCTCATGATGTACGTGCAGGTACAATTTGGGTAAATTGCTGGTTTGTGCGCGACTTACGAGCTCCTTTTGGAGGCTTTAAAAAGAGTGGCATAGGACGTGAAGGCGGCCACCATAGCTTGGAATTTTTCACAGAAGCAAAAAATATATGTATTGCGTTGAAATGAAAATAATCAGTGGAGGACGAATTGGCCCTCCACTGATTAAAATGCACTTTATCGAAACTATTTAGAGAAATATCGATTAAAAGTGTACATTAAATGCAAGATACAGCCATGTAAAGGCAGCTGCAATAAATAGTTGAACCACAGCGCTCGCTATTAGGTAACCTCGAGGTTCGCCAGCTTTTTTTCGATAGTATATTTGCATTATAGAGTAGATTGTAAATAAGCTATATATTGTCATTACGTGTATCGAATGCCAAAGTAAATAAATAGCGTATAAAATACCTGAAAACAAGACAAGCATGACGGCATTTGCGATGGCATGTTCAACTGTTGCAGCGAAAAAGCGTCGTTCAGTATGAGGCATTCTTTTTTTAGCTAGCCATAGTGTGAGGTGTGTAAGTAATATGAAAATATTTACTATAATCATCTTGGTGGAACGTTTATCATCGTAGTAATACCCTATTGAACTAAACGCATTTTCTGATTGAATGGCATGCTCAGTTTGGATATTAAAGAGAGTATCGTTGTTTAGTACCTTCCATTTCTCTTGAGTTCCATCTGAATAGACAATCAATAAGTCTTGAGGTTTAATGTAACCATTTTCTTCCCACTGTTGAGCTGTTACAGAAACTGTAGGCGCATGTTCCATTTGTTCTTCTAGCTGAGATAATAGTTGTTTATTAGTATAGCATTGCTGAGGTATATAAAGGCATGATGCTTTTGCGATAAACGTTTTTTTATTTTCATTAGTTTGTACATAGACTTTAGCAATTGTTTTATTTGCATCTGCTGTGAGTGGCAGGTCAGTCGGTCTTTGGATAAATGACAAAATTAATATCGAAAGAATGGTCATAAATAGTAGAGACACTACAGGCATCTGCCAAGCTTTTTTTGTTGGCCGTTTTTCTATTATCGTAGGTGTAGTAATATGGTGTAGTATTTTTTCCTGCTGCTGCTTTGTTAGCTTTAAGTCACGTAAATGTTGCCAAGACTTATCATAGCTCTTCATCAAATTCACCTCCAAGTTGCTTTTTTAATGCAACAAGTGCACGTTTTAAAGTGTTTTTTACTTTCCCTTCATTCCAGCCTAAGACATCACAGGTCTCCTGAATGGTTAAGTCCTCAATCTTTCGTAAAATAATAACATCTCGATAAGTAAGCTTAAGTTTGCTAATTGCAAGATAAAGCGTCTGTGCATCTTCTTGCTGAGTTATCCATTGATGTGGGGAGGTAGGGTCTTGCTCCTCATGATCGTTTAAAAAAGGGACAAATTGAATAAGCCTTTTGCGGCGGTAATGATCGTAGGCTAGATTACGTGCAGTGCTCCTTAACCATGCTAGTTCAGCACCTTCTTTAATTGTCTGCTGGTATTTGAAAAAGCGAATAAATGTCTCCTGTGTGAAATCCTCCGCTAACTTTTCATCATTGAGTAAGTAATATAAGTATTTAAAAATGGTTTGATTATGTAGATAAAATTGTTCTTCAAACATCCAGCCTCTGCACCTCCTTTTCTTTAAAGACGAATGACTTAGCAAAAAGTATCGTTTAAGCTAAAAAACGCACTTGCCATAAATGGCTAAGCACTACGAAATGATGTCTTTTTCTTATTAAATCTAGGAACAGACTGAGCAGATTGCTGCAGAATCTAAATCCATCCTATTATCACATCATTTTTCTCGTTTCACTTATATATTTGTAAAACTAGTTTTGGTTTCTGCAATTTTTTTAGTAATAAAAAAAGACCCGAGTATTTAACCTCAGGTCCTTACCATAAACTCTATTAAATTATAGGCTAATCGCTTTTACTTCATCAATATTTTCCAATTGTGCAACGAATTTTAAATCTTCTTCTGTTACCACATTGTCGATTGTAAGCATCATGACAGCTGTTCCTCCAACCTGTGCACGGCCAACCTGCATTGTTGCGATGTTGATATCTTTTTCAGCTAGCTTTGTGGCTACGCGACCGATTGCACCTGGTTTGTCCGTGTTTTTAATGTAAAGTAGGTGACCTTGTGGAATCACGTCAACAACATAGTCTTCTACTTTGACAATACGTGCACCTAGACCGTTTAATAATGTACCAGCTACAGTATGTGTTTCATTCGCTGTTTTAATTTCAATCGTAATTAAGCTAGTGAAGCCTTTAGCTGTTGTAGTCTTATGCTCATTAATTTTCATGCCGATACGCTCAGATAAGTAGCGAGCATTTACGTCATTCACATGGTTACCGTGATTTTTAGATAATAAGCCTTTTAATGCATTTGATGTTAATGGTCGCACATCATAGTTTGCTACCTCGCCAGCATATGATAAATTGATTTCCTTTACAGGCTCAGCTGTCACTTGAGATAAGAATGAACCTAGTTTTTCCGCTAACTCGAAGAACGGTTCAACTTGTGCAAGTAGCTCTTTCGGAATAGAAGGCATATTCACTGGGTTAGTTACAGTACCAGTTTTATAGAATTTAATAATATCATTTGAAACATCCACAGCTACAGATTCTTGAGCTTCAATTGTAGATGCACCTAAGTGAGGTGTTGCGATTACTTGTGGTAAAGTAAGTAGCTTATGATCCGTTGCTGGCTCAGATACGAATACGTCAAGAGCAGCACCTGCTACCTTACCTTCTTCGATAGCATCGTATAAATCGTCCTCATTAATAATACCGCCACGTGCACAGTTAATAATGCGTACGCCATCTTTCATCATAGCAAATTTCTCTTTGTTAATAAGATTACGTGTTTCTGGAAGAAGTGGTGTGTGTACTGTAATGAAATCTGCATTTTCACAAATTTCTTCAACAGTTGATTTTGTAACGCCTAATTCTTTTGCACGTTCATCTGTTAGGAATGGATCATATGCCTTTACGTTCATACGTTGACCTTTAGCACGATATGCTACTTCAACACCGATACGACCGAAGCCTACAACACCTAATGTTTTATTTTTAAGCTCAACCCCAACATATGATTTACGATCCCATTTCCCATTTTTTAATGTGTTAAATGCTTGTGGTATATGACGTGCAAGGGAAGTCATCATGGCAATAGTGTGCTCTGCTGCAGAATTTGTGTTACCATCTGGTGCATTTACTACGATAATACCATGCTCTGTTGCCGCAGTAAGATCGATATTGTCCACACCTACACCAGCACGTCCAATTAGCTTTAAGTTTTTAGCCGCTTCAATTACTTCGCGTGTTACAGTTGTTTGAGAACGCACTAATAGAACATCTACATCCCCAATTTTTGCGATTAATTCTTCTTGTGCTAAACCAGTATCAACAATGATATTAAGATCTAAATCTTGTTCTTGACGAAGTGGGAAAATACCATCTTCACTTAGTGGATCAGCGATAAATACGTTAATTGTTTTTGTTGCAGTAGTCATTTGTAATTAGCTCCTTTTAATTAAAATTTAATGGTTTCTATATACGATAGTCTGAAATTTGTAAAATTCGTACATCTTACAGCATACAAACAAGCTCCTTTCAATATTCGTGACATCCGCCAGTAGCTTTATCTTCATTCAGTAGTTACTTACAAAAACATTTTATGTTGTCGATTCGCTTTCGTACTGAAAGAAGTGCAGAATGAAAATAAAAAAGCCTTTCACCCCTTACAAACACAGTTATTGCGTTGTAAGGGGCGAAAGGCTTAATAAACATTAGTTCGCGGTACCACCCTTAATCACTGCTAGTAGAAATTTTGCAGTCTTAGCTATATGCGTAACGTGCATGTGACGGATAAGCTTACTTTGGAATGTTCTGCCTATCTATTCAGGAGTGGAACTATTATCGTAGAAATCACTGATTTACACCAACCATCAGCTCTCTTGAGATTTTCTTGCGACTAGCGTGTCTCCGTCGTTATATTTTTGTGTAATTAAATTTGTTAACATCATAATCCCTATTGTTCACCTTTGTCAATAATATTTCTGAAAAAGTTAAAAAATATTGACTTCAAAAGTCTGAAAAATACCTAAAGACGAACTTTTTATTCCATTTATTTAAAAATAGTTCGTCTTTTTAGAGAGGACAATGAAAGCGCTAACGAAATGTCTTAAGTCAGGTAACAAGGGCATTTGAGATAAAGTTGAGGTGAAAAATTATATGGCAATTTATTGGGAGATGATTGCTGCAATGAGTGGAATTTTCAATGTTTTCAGGAAGAAGGCGAACGTTATTTTCTTGTCACACTTTCGTCAAAAATATGAAAAGTAGAAGGTAAACGAACTATTAGAGAAGAATGTAAGTAAAGTACGATTGATTTTTTGGGGGTGTGAAATGTTGTATGATGTTGCAATTATTGGAGCAGGGTTAGCAGGTTTAGTCGCTGCATGTGAATTAGTAGATGCCAAGAAAAAGGTTTTATTGGTAGACCAAGAGCCTGAAAATTCAATGGGGGGACAGGCATATTGGTCTTTTGGCGGTATATTTTTAGTAAATTCACCTGAGCAAAGACGACTTGGTATTAAAGATAGTAAAGAGTTAGCGTGGCAGGATTGGCAAGGTACTGCAGGCTTTGATCGCTTGGAGGACGAAGATTCGTGGGCATTTAAATGGGCAAAGGCTTATGTTGAATTTGCAGCGGGTGAAAAATATGAGTGGCTAAAATCGTTAGGTATAAAGTTTTTTCCTGTAGTTGGTTGGGCTGAGCGGGGAGGCTCATTAGCTGGAGGTCATGGAAATTCGGTGCCTCGATTTCATATTGTATGGGGAACAGGACCTGGTATTGTAAAGCCTTTTGTAGATAAAGTAAAAAAGGCAATAAAGGATGGTTTTGTAGATTTTAAACCAAGGCATCGTGTAGATGAATTTATTCAACATGAAGGAAGAATTGACGGAATTAGTGGAACAATTTTAGCTGAAAGTTATGCAAGCCGCGGAGAGAAAAGCTCAAGGATTGGAATAGGTGAGTTTTCCTACGAAGCTAAAGCTATAATTGTTGCTAGTGGTGGCATAGGGGCAAATTTTGATTTAGTAAGAAAAAATTGGCCACAACGACTGGGCACACCGCCTAAAAATATGGTTTGTGGTGTACCTGCCTACGTAGATGGCAGAATGCTAGAGATTACAGAGCATGCAGGAGGGCGTATTGTTAATAGAGATCGTATGTGGCATTACACAGAGGGCTTAAAAAATTGGGATCCAATTTGGCCTAATCATGGTATTCGCATTTTGCCTGGCCCATCATCATTATGGTTTGATGCAGAGGGAAATCGTTTCAGCGCACCAAATTTCCCAGGCTTTGATACACTAAGTACGTTAGAAGCCATTCAAAAAACAGGCTATGAGTACTCGTGGTTTATTTTAACGGAAAAGATTATTGAAAAGGAATTTGCCTTATCGGGTTCTGAACAAAATCCTGATTTAACCAATAAAAGCATAGGAGAAGTCCTTAAACGTATTTTGCCAGGCCCACCAGCTCCAATTCAGGCATTTAAAGAGCATGGGGAGGATTTTGTTATAGCGGATAACTTAAAGGAGTTAGTTGATGGTATGAATAAGTTAGCCGGTAACGAGCTTCTTAATTTTATGAAAATTAAGGAACAAATAATGGCAAGGGATCGGGAAATGGATAATAAATTTACAAAGGATTTGCAAGTTAATGCCATTCATGGAGCAAGGAATTATATTGGAGATAAATTAGTTCGAGTTGCCAAGCCACATAAGATATTAGACCCTCATAATTGGCCACTGATTGCGGTACGTTTAAATATTTTAACGCGGAAAACGTTAGGAGGCCTACAGACAAATTTAGATGGCGCTGTGCTCGGGATAGATGGTCAGCCAGTACCTGGTCTATTTGCGGCTGGCGAAGTAAGCGGCTTTGGAGGCGGCGGTGTTCATGGTTACCGCGCTTTAGAGGGAACATTTGTGGGAGGCTGCTTATTTAGTGGGCGACAGGTTGGGCGCTATTTAGCTAAAGGAAAATAAGAAAATTAGGAGAAAGCTCCGTCGCGATGGGAAAGTGCTCGGGTAAGGCGTGAAACAGCTCAGGTACAAGTGAAAAACGCTCAGGTAAGGTGTGAAATTGCTCAGATCCAAGTGAATAACGCTCAGGTAAGGAGTTGAATTACTCGGGTTCAAGTAAAAAGCGCTCAGCTCAGGCAAGCAACTGCTCAGAGATTAAATAAAAATAATTCGCCAAAAGATAAAGCATCACCCGCCAATTGGATGATGCTTTACATATATATAATCATATGAAACTCATTAAACTGCTTGAACTTGAGCAATTTTAGCAATTTGTTCTTCAATCTGCTCCGATGTCCAGCCATTCGCTTCAACGAAGAAGTTACGCTTTGCACGGCGGCAATCATCTGAACAGCTACGCATATAAAATGCTTCGTGCTTTTCCTCACAAAGCATTAATCGATGGCATTCGGGGTTTGCACAATTCGTATAGCGTTCAGAAGGCTCGCCCGTGAAGAAATCTTGTCCGATAACCACGTGCTCAACCTGATTAATTGATACACTGCGACGCCGATCAAAGACAAACATTTGTCCATCCCAAAGCTGCCCCTTTACCTCAGGGTCTTTCGCATATGTGGCAATTCCTCCGTGTAATTGAGCTACGCTTTCGCCATAACCTTCACGCTTTAACCAGCCTGAGAATTTTTCACAACGAATCCCACCTGTACAATATGTTAATATTTTTTTACCTGTAAATTCCTCTTTATGATCCTCCATCCATGCGGGAAGATCGCGGAAGTTTTCGATATCTGGACGAATAGCACCGCGGAAATGTCCAAGATCATACTCATAATCATTACGTGCATCAATAATGACGGTCTTGTCTTCTTGCATGCGCATCATAAACTCTTTTGGTGATAAATAATCTCCTGTTATTTCTAAAGGATTAATATCATTCTCTAAACCAAGATGCACAATCTCATGACGAGGACGAACATGCATCTTTTTAAAGGCATGCCCTTCCGCTTCATCTATTTTCCACATGATATCGTTAAAACGAGAGTCAGCCTTCATCAGCTCCATATAAGCGTCCGTTTGCTCTATGGTACCTGACACTGTGCCATTAATTCCTTCATGCCCTACTAAAATACGACCAAGAAGCCCAATTTCTTTACATAGCGATAAATGTTCTTCCGCAAATGCTACAGGGTCTTCAATGGCAATATATTTATAAAAAAGTAATACACGATAGTCTTTCTGTGTCACAATACTTAACCACCTTTAAACAATATTCGACCTTTAATATAGCATATCAAGTGCAAGTTTGCGCAGCATAGAAGGAGTTTTCTAAAAAAACTAGAATAATACATAGTGAATGACTATTCATATTTGGGGGTGCAAGGATGGAATTTTCAACAATTACTTTGGAAAAATTAGAGCGTCGAGCAACATTAACATTAAATCGTCCAAAGGCGATGAATGCTATGGATGATGTGATGATGCGTGAGCTGGCAGAATGCTTTGAGGCACTACAACAAGAACAGGATATACAGGTGCTTGTTATTCGTGGGGAAGGGAAGGTCTTTTCAGCAGGTGGTGATATTAAAGCGATGTTAGATCCAAATAAACCGCTTAATATTGAAGAAGCAATGGTTTATTTATCTCGCATTGTAAAAGCCTATTATCAATTACCGATGATTGTTATTGCTGCAATTCACGGAGCATCTGCGGGATTAGGCTTTAGTCTTGCTTTAGGGGCAGACATTGTTGTAGCCTGTGAAAATAGTAAGCTTGCGATGAATTTCATTGGCATTGGACTTATCCCTGATGGAGGCGGTCATTTCTTTATGAAGGAACGTGTAGGCACTGTTAAGGCAAAGCAAATGATATGGGAGGGCAAAGTATTAACTGCAGCAGAAGCACATGAAGCCAGATTAATTGACTACGTCGCTCCAGAAGAATCTGTTTTTGCTGTGGCTGACCAACTCGTTGGAAAAATGTTGGCGTCCCCAATTGCATCTATGATCACAACTAAGAAAATACTGCATGCTCAAAATTTACCACAATTAGAAAGTATGTTGGCAATGGAGGCAGAGGGGCAAACCGCTATGCGGCAAACAGCTGATCATTTAGAGGGGATTCATGCATTTGTAGAGAAGAGAACACCAGTTTTTTCAGGAAAATAATTAGGGACAACATAGTGAAAGGCGCGTAGAATTATTACTACGTGCCTTTTACTAGTCACTTTTAGACATGGAATAGGATTAATTTACCAGAAGAGTTGACAAGGCGATGAGTTTTATCGGCAACACCTTTTTCTTCGATTTGCTGTTGACCGTTAATTTTTGCAGTCTCATCGTTTTCGAAAGACCATGTTTCATCAAACAATGTTTCCCCTGTTTTTTCAAAAGCTGTGAAACGATAATTCTCCATTCTACACCCCACCCTTACTTAAATATATATCTATTATACATAGAAGATTTATAAACTTCACGGTAAATCTAGCGGAAATTTTGATAAATTACGAAAATTGTGGAAAATTGAAGGCGATATTATTAGGGAATATATATTGAATAAATTTCTCATCTAATGAGAAGTATGATAAAATAGAACAAATATTCGGTTTGAGTTGATGCTATTTTATCTAAACTTCTTCGTAACTGAGAATGTAGATATGATATTACAAAGGTTCAAATTATTTATTACTTGAGGTGATTGGATGTCTGCAATTCGTTTTTTTCATATGGCGGATTTACATTTAGATAGTCCGTTTAAGGGCTTATTTGGTTTACCTGAACACCATTTTAAAAAAATTCGAACGAGTACTTTTGAGGCTTTTAATACAATTATTGATAAAGCTATCCAAGAGAAACCTGATTTTTTACTAATAGTTGGTGATATCTATGATGGTGAAAATCGTAGCTTACAGGCTCAGCGCCGATTCCAGGAGGCAATGGAAAAGCTCTTTCAGCATAATATCCCAGTTATTTTAAGTTATGGCAATCACGATCACTTAAACGGTTCTTGGACTCGCTTTGCCTTACCAAGTAACGTCTATGAATTGCCAGCGGAGACGAGTGTTGTTCAGCTAAATATACGAGGGCAGCAAGTGAATATCTATGGCTTTAGTTATAGTGAACGACATGTAAAGGAATCAAAGATAGAGAGTTATCCTATTGCCTCTGACCAACATGTACTTCATATTGGTATGCTCCATGGCAGTGAGTTTAGTGATACCACACATGCAGTTTACGCACCTTTCACAAAGGATCAACTGCTTGAAAAAAACTATCATTATTGGGCTTTAGGACATATTCATAAACGCCAGCTGCTACATCAAAATCCACCTATTGTGTATCCAGGTAATATTCAAAGTCGACATCGTAAGGAACAGGGAATCAAGGGTTTTTATGATGTCACTTTATCGCAAGCCTCTGTTGAACTGGATTTTGTACCAACATCTGCTGTTGTTTATAATACTGTGGAGGTAGATTGCAAAAATATTTTTCATGCAAATGAACTTTTAAAAAAATGTGAGGAAGCACTTTCTCTCAATCGACAATCCTATGGGGCGACCGTTGTGGAGCTTCACTTAAAAAACATTGATGAACAAGCCTCTTCTTTATTTGAACATGCTACTGTGGATGCATGGCTAGAAACTATACGGGAGGCAGAAGATGGAATGGAACCAATGTGTTGGGTACAGAAGCTAGTGCTGCATAATTCGTCTGCGCTGTACGAACATACTGCTGCAACTGAATCTGTGGTGAATTTAATGGAGCAATGGGACATTTCAGCCTGGAGGGATATATTAAAAGACCTATATCAACATGCAGGTGGAGCAAGATTTATCGACCCTTTAACAGAACAAGATATTAAAGCCTTAATGCACAATGCACAGGAATTATTAGCAGAAGAAATTCAAAGGACGTGAATGACATGCTGACAATACGAAAAATCCAAATTTATGGTTTTGGGAAGCATGACAATATCACAATCTCTTTATCTGATGATATTACTATTTTTTATGGCATGAATGAGGCAGGAAAAACAACGATTCAACAGTTTATTTTACAATTGCTCTTTGGTTTTCCTACAAAGCAGCAAACACAACGCAAATATGAACCGAAAACATCAACTAGATTTGGCGGCCAGCTTACAATTTGGCATCCAATATACGGACAATGTACCATAGAGCGTGTTAAAGGAAGGGCAGCTGGAGATGTCACGATTTATCTTGAAGATGGTACAGTTGGACAGGACGAGCTATTAGCAAAACTGCTTTATGGCTATTCTAGGGCTTCCTTTGAGTCAATTTTCTCCTTCTCTATACATGAGCTACAGGGCATTGAGAAAATGTCTGAGGAGGAGCTGACACATTTGTTGATTGCCTCTGGGACAACAGGCGTTCAACAATTGTCTACTATTGAAAGGAAAGTGGAAAAAGAGGCTGGTGATCTTTTTAAAAAGTCAGGCAAGATACCTATTATTAATCAAAAGTTAGAGCATTTAAAGCAGCTTGAGCGCACAATTAAACAGGAGCAGAGCAATATACAAAGCTTTGAGGACAAATTGCTGCAATTAAAGCAGCTTGACCAAAAACTTGAAGACTTGTATAAGCAGCAAAAATTACAGCAACAGAATTGGCAGCAGCTCAATATTCTTAAGCAGGCAATGCCCTTAATGAAACAGCAGAAGGCTCTGGAGCAAACATTAAAGATTTATGAGCATGTGCAGTTTCCACCAGAAGGAATAAGACGCTATGAGCAATTAAAGGATCGGCTAATGCACGAAACATTGCAATTGCAGCAGCAAAAAGAGCAGGCCCAAGAACTACAACGCAAACTGTCATTAACAATAGACGAGCAAGCTATTCATGAAATGTCTCGACTTTTGAATAAGGAAGCAACGTGGAATCAGTTAATTGTAAAAGAACAAAACTTAATGGATAATTTGTATTTATTAGAGCAAGAAATAGAAGCACAGTTTCGATTATTAGGTGTACAGGAAAATGAAGCACAGCTGAATCTCCTTGAGGAGACGGTCTCATTGCAACAAGAGGAGCAATTTCAACGACAACTAAGTTTGCTGGAAGAAGCGGAGGAAGAGTTAAAATTTCATTTACGTTCCCTAGAGCAAATACACATCGAACTAGATTCAATTGCCCAGCATAAGCAGCGTCTTCAACAAGAGGCATTAACAGCGGAAGAAGAACATATTTTAGCACAGTGGCCGCAACGTAAACGAAAGCTTGAGCAATACCGTCATGTAAGGTCACAGCGCTCAAAGCAGAAGCAATCCAGTGCTTTAATATGGATTTTATTAGCTATAAGTATATGTTCAATTATATATGGTGTTTTTGGAAAAAATATGGCTGTCATCGTTTTAGGAGCAGCTATCGTTTTATTCCTTATTTTATATTTGAAGTTTTCGAGGGATGAAAGTCAAGCATCGGGGCAGCCCAATCAGCAAATTCGCGAATTAGAGCAGGAGGAAAATATTGCTCAGGCGATTCTGCTGAAAAAACAAAGGCAAGAGGAGCGTTTGTTGCAGATCCATGAACAGCAGCAAGAAAAAGAACGTCAATATGTGCAGCTAGAATATAAAATACAACAGGCTGAAAGGGTGAGTGAGGAAGCAACTCAATCCTTACAACAATTTTTAGGGCGTTTTCATTTAGAGGGGAATATAGCGAGAACATTGTTACCAGAGCTTTTTATGCGAATACGGGGAGCCCAAGAGCTAGAGGCAAAAAGAAAGAGTACGAGTAACCTTTTACAAACGATACAGGTGGAAAAGCATGAGCTATATGAACAGCTACAACAAGTTCTGAAGGCGGAGTACAGTGAACAAGAAATTTTTATGCATTTGCGTACTACATTCCTTACTATACAGCAAGAGCAAAAAATGACTCAGCATACAAAAGAGCAATTGACTAACCTTACTATTAATATCCAAGGGATACAGTCTCATATAGAAAACGTTGAATCGCAAATTGCTCAATTATTTAGTGCTGCAAATGTTCAATTAGATAAGGAGTACTACGAGATACATGAACAATTTGAACAACAGCAGAAATTCAAAGCTGAACTTCTTACAATAAAAAGTCAACTTGCTTCATTGGATATACCGAACGATAAGTCAATGATGCATGACAGCCAGCTCAGTGAACGTTTAAATACTTTGGAAACGGAACAGGAAGCGAGTCAGTTAGCTATCGATCATTGCTTAGAGCAACGTGCTACACTACATGTCCAAAAGGAGCAACTACTAAATGACGAGAAGTATGGTCAATTGCTTCAGCACTTTGAGCAAGAGAAATCCATACTGCAACAGCTGATAGGGCAATGGGCAACAAAAAGGGCATTGTCTAATGCTATTCATGAAACATTATTTAGCTTAAGAGAAGAAAAACTACCCTATGTTTTAACAGAGGTTAATGCTATCTTTTGTTTATTAACAGGTGAACGTTATACAAAGCTATTCATTAATGATGCTGGCTATTTTGTTGCTCAGGATGCTGCTAGTGGCTTACATTATCATATGGCTGAACTATCACAGGCGACGAAGGAGCAAGCTTATATTTCACTACGTATGGCACTAGCAAAAACACTTTCAACTTCTGCACCATTTCCATTTATTATGGATGATCCTTTTGTCCATTTTGATCGAATCCGAACAGACAAAATGGTACAATTAATGAAAGAAGTAGGATATGAATGCCAAGTTTTATATTTTACTTGTCATGACACGATGCTCAAATATTGGCGCAAAGATCAAATTGTCGATATAAGCGCATTAGCAAATGAAAGGGGAGTGGCGTCAACATGAAAGGAATAACGACGCTCCAGGTTGGAGAAGCAGTTGATCAATTTTTATTAATTAAACAAGCGACAAAAGGGGTTACAACGGTTGGAAAGCCCTTTATGTCGTTGTTATTACAAGATAAAAGTGGAGATATTGAGGCAAAGCTGTGGGATACAAATGAAGATCATGAAAAAATGTATCATGCCGAGGCTATTGTGCGTGTCGGTGGTGAAATACATGACTATCGTGGAAAAAATCAATTACGAATAAAATCCATTCGCGTAGCTAAACCAGAGGAGGGAATTGCAATCCATGATTTAGTTCCTTCTTCTGCTACGCCTAAAGAACAATTATATGAAGAATTAACACAATATTTCTTTGAAATTAAAAATCCTCATATTTCAAGAATTACACGTGCAGCTATTAAAAAACATCAGGATGCTATTTTAGTATTTCCAGCAGCGACAAAAAATCATCATGATTATGCCTCAGGATTACTTGATCATATGGTATCCATGTTGAAACTTGGCAAAGCCATTGCTGATTTATATCCTACATTAAATCGTGACTTATTGTTTGCTGGCATTATTTTGCATGATATTGGTAAGGTAGTGGAGCTTTCTGGCCCTGTCGCAACAATGTATACAGTTGAAGGGAATTTACTAGGTCATATTACGATTATGGTAAATGAGATTGCTAAGATTGCTAGTGAACTAGAAATTGAGGGAGAAGAGGTTATGCTTTTGCAACATATGGTATTATCCCATCATGGCAAGGAGGAATGGGGAAGCCCTAAAAAGCCAATGCTTCAGGAAGCTGAAATTTTGCATTATATTGACAATATTGATGCAAAGATGAACATGCTAACACGAGCACTTGGTAAAACAACTCCTGGTGAATTTACAGAGAGATTATTCCCACTCGATAATCGATCGTTTTATAAGCCGACTATATAGTGAATGAAAAAGGGGTTACGCTGATACAAGCGTAACCCTTTTTCGTAGAGTAAGATAATCACTATTTAGATTCTTTTTCAGTATCTTCAGCTTTCTCTTCTTTGTCTTTAGCTGCTTCTTCAGCTGCCTTAGCTTCTTCCTCAGCCGCTTTAGCTTCTTCCTCACTTGTTATGCTCAAGGTCTTTAATGCTTCTTGTAAAGATTTATCAGATGTTTTAAAATCAGCCTCTTTCACTAATTTTGCGACAACATCTTTAGCAACTGTTTGAATTTCACCTGATTTTTTCAAGTTTTCAAGCATAGTTTCACTAATTTTCTTCTCTTCATCTTTAAAGGAGCCAATATCTTTTACATCACGCTTGTCCGTTACTTCGATAATATGGTAGCCAAATGCAGATTTTACAGGCTCACTAAGTGTATTTACTGGTAATGCATAAGCAGCATCACTAAATTCAGGAACCATTGAACCAACAGAGAACCAACCAAGTTCGCCCCCTTTTTGTGCAGAGCCTGTATCAGTTGAGAATTCTTTGGCTACATCCTCAAATTTAGCGCCACCCTTAATTTTTTCAATCACTTCTTTAGCTGTGTTTTCATCTGCTACTAAAATATGGCGAGCATTTAGCTCTGTTTTCATTTGTTCATAATATTTTTTTGTATCAAATGTATCCTTTACAGCTTTATCTTGAAGAAGTTCAATGCGTAAAGAATCTTTAAAGCCTTCTTTTGTAAAGCCATTTTTAGCAAGTGCTTCTTCAAAGCCATCACCGAATTGCGCTGCATAATTGTCATAAGCTTCTTTAAATTCTTTATCTGTTACTTTGTATTTTTCACTTAATACTTTTTCAGTCGCCATTTGTTGAAGTACAAAAGAACCTGCTAAAGTTTTCGCTTGTTCATTAAAGTCAGCTACTGAAATATCACCGACTTTTGATGTTGCAATTGTTTTACTGTCCCCTCCGCTACAAGCTCCAAGCGCTAAAACAGAGGCGGCTAATGTTAAAGATAATACGGTCTTTTTCATTGTGGATATTCTCTCCTAACATGGTTTTCGTCCATTTTTTACTATAACATAAACGTTTTAAAAACAAAATGGTTCCCCCCTTGAGTATAGCCTATATTTCCATTTTTGAAGCGCATAGGATATAGAAAAGAAAGGGGGTGAAGTTATGGGCAACGGAGGATATGGCGGCGGTGGCGGCTACGGCTCAGGCTTTGCTTTATTAGTTGTGCTATTTATTTTATTAATTATCGTTGGTGCAGCGTTCCTATACTAATTAATAAAATGTCGAAAAGCTAAGGGTATAATATCCTTAGCTTTTCTTAACAATGAAAGGCATTCGCGTCGCACGCTTGAGGTCACATTCAAAACAAGAATCCATCAGCAAGAGTTGATACACTTCCCTCGTTGCGTGCGAACGGGCGCGGATGCACTTTTTTAACTATACTGCATATAAAATTTCAATATAAAATGAGACAAGTAATATTGTAATGAGTATATTTATAGTTCGGAATATTTTTGGCTGATTTTCTTCGGGAATTTCACGTCGCATGCACAGTGCATATGTCATGCGGTTTATTTGAAATAAATAGAATACCGAGAATAGAACCACGATCATTAATAGCAAGTCTATTCCTCCCCTCTTTCAATAGTAATAGCATAACAAAAAACGTCAATAAAACACAAGTACAAGCATTTTAATGAATAGTAGGCGGTACTAAAATTTCATAGCCCTTTGGTGTTTCTTCAATTTGGGAGTCCCTAGGTGAATTCAATAAGTATTTTACATATAGGATATCAATTAAACATAAACTACAATGATAAGCTAATAGCAATGTGCCGTAATGTGTGTAGGCAGGTAATAAAAGTGTACCTATTAATATGGCTGTATTAAGCACGAAAAATGGTGTAAGTAATGCCATAATATAACGACTTTTTGATAATGGCTCACGTATGCGCATATGTAGAACAGGAATTACATAGAATTGCGAACGCACACGTAATGTTAAATGCTCCCGTAGATCATACAATGCTAGAAAGTGTAAGCATTTATGAATTGGATAAAGGGCAAATACTGCAATGACAAATAACCAAAATAAATGATCAGTATAGTGTTCATCATTAAATAAATTAAATGTTACATAAGATAGAGAAAAAACGGTTAAAAACACAAATACAGACATTATTATAATACGCGTTGTACCGTAGTGATGTTCAAGATTTAATATTTTCCAACAGTGCATGCTTTATCAACTCCATAATTGGAAGGGTCCTATTTAATGTAAATTGATTTATGTTAGAATGCAAGAAAAAGGAGGTATCTCAGAAACATTTTCTGAAATACCTCCTTTAACATGATGTTTTAACGTATCGTAAGGCGCATACCCCAGATTGCGATTTACGAACGTTTATCCTCAATTGATTGACTTATAATCAGTAGGAGAAGAAGCAATTCCTACAAATAAGTTTCACTTTATCCTTTTACAGTTGAACGTTCTTCTAGCTTGTCAAAGGAATCACGGAAGTGTTGAAAGGAGCGCTCAAAAATGTCAATGAAGTCCTCCCCATAAATATTGCGGATTACAGCCATAACATCTAAAAATTCTGGGAAGCGACCATATAAGTCTTTTAAAGCTAATGAACCTTCGAGGACAGAATGATACGTATTATGATAATTGCTATTCATTTCAACAATTAGTTCTGTGCCTGCTTCAGTTAGTTCAACATACGTATTACGTTTGTCGTCATCACGCTTTGAAAACTTCAGGAATCCACGTTCTTCTAATTTTTTTGAAAAGTTAAATGCTGTGGAAACATGCATCACGCCAAATTTTGCTACATCGGAAATCGAAGCGCCTTTTAGATGATACGAAATCCATAAAATATGATGCTCATTGATGTTTAAATCGTATGGTTTAATCCATTGTTGCCAATCTTTTTCAACCGCTTTCCATAAGGCTTTTGATAATTGCGCAATTCTTTGACTATAAAGCATCGCCTCTTTTTGTGTGTATAGTTCCTCTGACAAAGCCATCACCTACTGCTTTCTTTAACGTTTTAAAAATATTATAGCAATAAAGAAAAAAAGTTTAAAGTTAGAAAAATTAAATAATTGAAAAGTGGTTAAATAATAATATTTTATAACATTTTTTTAATAAAAAAATAGATTTATTTTTATTTAACAAGGACTTTAGTCGCTTATTTTTTCTTGCGATTTTTTCTTTTTTTCTGTGAATTGTGCAACGTTTTTCTCGATTTCGCTAATTGTATTCTGTAATGCCTCTATTTCTTGTTGTAAATTATTTTTTGTTGGTTCGATTTCGTTTGAAAATGTAGTAATTGTTTGTTTTAATTCATTTATTATTTGCGGTATATTATTTTTGACTTCATTTGTTAAGGAATTAACTGACTGTTTAACATTATTAACCTGATGTTTAACTTCGAAAAGTTTGACCTTTGAGATTTCAGCATTTTCTCGCAAATTAGTGCGCAATTGTCTACCTGATTGAGGAGTAGAGAAAAGTACAGCAATAGTCCCTCCCACAATGCCAGTAACTAGTCCAAATAAAAATGGTTTTGCTTTCATATCGAATACCTCATTTCTGTAATAATTATATTACCCTTATTAAACCACGAAATGCACATATACCAAAAGAAAAAAGAAGCTAAACGAGTAATTTTCCATCACGTTTTAGCTTCTTTTAGTAGTTGAAAGTACTTTTTCCTCAAAATAAGGGTTCGTACTACATATTAAATTTGAGAAATAGCTGTGTTGAATTTAGAACGCTTTAATAATTTTACAACAATTGGATAAATAATAACAAAAGCAATCACATTAAATGCTACAGCAGGTAAGACAACACCTACAAAAAGCATAGCAAATGTTGCACCAACATTGGCATTGAATACAGAAAGTGCTACCGTTAAGAATACCGTACCTGATAATATTGTTCCTACACCTACTAAGACAGCTGATACTGCAAAATTGTTTGCCAGTTTTTTTAGGGCGATTAAAATGGCTAAAAAGACGAAACCAGTAACAGCCTTATCGATAATATTTGGAACAAGACCGGCAGGAAATGTTGTAAATAGTCCTGATAGAACACCTGTTGCTAAAGAAAGTAAAAATGTTTCTTTAATAGTAGGGAACAGTAATATCCCGATAAACATCATTGTTAGCATGAAATCGGGCTTCATGCCATTTACCATACCTGGTGTGACTAAGTAAAGTGCTGCACCGACACCGACCAAAAGTGCCATTAAAACTAAATTCTTTGTATTCAATTCTAATCTCTCCTCAACTATGCTAATCTATTTGTCTCCCAACGTGTCCTCTTGACCGTTAGCGAAACTTATTTGTGATTGTACGATAAAAGTTTTTAAATTGCAAGGTACTATTCTGAAAATTAAAGTATATCCTTATTATTTAAAGATGTGCTTTTATACTTTCTGCAACTTCTGTTAATTGCTCTGGTGTATATTTTTGTGTTTGCCAAATTAAACCTAGACCTTCTTTTTCGTCATAACGCGGAATAAAATGTAAGTGGTAGTGGAAAACAGTTTGTCCAGCAGCGGCTCCATTGTTATTAATTGTATTTAAGCCAATAGGTTGAAACGCTGCTTTGATAGCATTTGCAATTTTAGGTGCCGCGGCATAAAGATTGCGTGCTACATCCTCTGGCATTTCAAATAAATCCTGACAGTGCTGCTTTGGAATTAATAAAGTATGCCCTTTAGCAACTGGTGAAATATCTGTGAATGCAAAGACATGGTCGTCTTCATAAATTTTTGTACTTGGGATGGATCCATCAATGATTTTACAAAATAGGCAATCGCTCATTCGTAATTTCCCCTTTCATTTATGTATGTAATTATATTCTATCATACTCATAACTGTATCATTTGCTAATTTTTGATAAAATATAAAACAAGAAGAGGAGTGAGGTCATGTCAGTATTAGAGGTACAGCATGTGACAGGTGGCTACACAAGAAAGCCTGTTATAAAAGATTTATCATTTACCATTGGAAAAGGGGAGCTTGTTGGCTTAATTGGCTTGAATGGTGCTGGTAAAAGTACAACGATTAAACATATTATTGGTACAATGCTTCCTAAAGAAGGGGATATTCGATTAAATGGTGTCACATTAAAGGAAAATACGGACAAGTATCGTACATCATTTTCTTATATACCTGAAACACCTGTATTATACGATGAGCTAACATTACGGGAACATTTAGCATTAACGGCAATGGCTTATGGTCTAGATGAGGAGACACTTGCAGCTCGGTCAGAATTATTATTGAAAGAATTTCGGATGGAGAAAAGACTGAATTGGTTCCCATCACATTTTTCTAAAGGAATGCGTCAAAAGGTAATGATTATGTGTGCCTTTTTAGTTAATCCAAGTCTTTACATTATTGATGAGCCCTTTGTGGGTCTCGATCCTCTTGGCATTCAATCATTGCTAGATCAAATGGATGAAAAGAAAAAAGAGGGCGCTTCTATATTAATGTCCACTCATATTTTATCAACGGCTGAGAAGCATTGTGATCGAATCATCTTATTGCATGAAGGACGTGTTCGAGCACAAGGAACGATGAATGATTTACGTCAGGCTTTTGCTATGCCACACGCGACATTAGATGAATTATATATTGCTATGACAAAGGAGCGGGACCATGAAGAACTTGCGTGATGTATGGTCTTCTCGCTTCATGCATTATATAGGAGAAGTACAAAAGTATATGCAATTTATTTTTACTGGGCATATCGCGATTGTACTCGTATTTCTTGTTGGAGCAGGAGGCTATCAATATAGTGAATGGCTAAAAATCGTGCAATTAGATTTTCCAGCAGAATTAGTAATTGCTGTAATCGTCGGGATTTTATTAGCTTTTAGTCGACCTACTTCGCTTCTGAGAGAGCCGGACCAGGTGTATTTATTACCTGTAGAATCGAAAATGTCACAGTACTTTAAAAAGGCGTTAGCATGGACATTTTGGTCTCAGGTTTGGATTGTTGCGATTGTTTATATTGTAAGTATCCCTTTACTTAAGGCCGTTACTGATTTAACAACAATTCAAATTTGGGCAGTATTTGTACTAATTATTGTATTGAAATTTCTTAGTGTCCAAGGTGAATTTAGCTATCGTTATAGTGAACGTGGCAAACTGATTTGGGTGGACAGACTAATTCGAGCAATCATATTTGGTGTGACTATTTACATGGCGCTCCAAACTCAACTGCTATTTGCAATCGCTGCAACTGTTATTGGTTGTATTTACATTCTTATATTCAGAACAAAATGTAAGGGGGAGCCGGTGCCATACGAGCATTTTGTGGAGCTAGAGCAAAATCGTATGATGAGCTTTTATCGGTTTGCAAATTATTTTGCGGATGTGCCCCATTTAAGAGGAATCATTCGTCGTAGAGCATGGCTTGACTGGTTGTATACATTTATTCCTTATAAGAAGGAGAACACACAAAAATATTTGGTGTTTCGCACTTTTGTACGTACAGACGATCATTTTTATTTATGGCTTCGTTTAACAGCTATTTCTGCTGTTATTGCAGCATTTGTTGATATTCCTATTGTGACCTGGATTGTTGTAGGAGCATTAAGCTTTGCGTCCACGATTCAGTTAAAGCAAGCCTTATTGGCAAGTGGAGAATTTCGTATGGATATGCTCTACCCATTGCCTGATCATTCGCGCAAAGTAGCCGTTCAACAAATTGTACGTGTAGCGATGGTCACTCAAGCCGTTATTGTTGGCATATGTAGTGTGATGCAGCCAATGTTCTATATAGGAATAGTAATTATTATTGTTGTCAGTGAAATAACGACGAAGGTTTCTAAACCTTAATAAAAAGTCCGTGTAGTTGTCTACATGGACTTTTTGAATGGTTAATAACTTAATATTTGTTAATTATTTGATTAATTGATAATCGAGGGCTGCTGTTAATAATACCTTTGCTGCCACTATCATACCTTTTTCGTCTATATCAAATTGAGGATGATGGTGAGGTGCTGGCGCAATAGGTGCAGCTCCTGTAAAGAAAAATGTGCCTGGTTTTTCCTCTAAGTAATATGAAAAATCCTCAGCCCCCATTGTTGTCTCCATTTCAAAAACCTCACAAATATCCTTGGCAATCTCACGAATAAATAATGTTTCGTTTTCATGATTAACAAGTGCAGGGTAGCCACGACGAAAATTAAGCTCAATCGAACAATCGTGGGTAATTTCCGTACCTTTAATAATACGCTTAAATTCACGCTCCATTGTTTCACGTATGTCTTTATCAAATGTACGAATAGTACCATTTAAATAAGCAGTATCGGCTATAATGTTGTCAGCATTTGAAGCGACAAAGGAGCCAACGGATAATACGGCTGGCTCTGTTGGCGCAACTCGACGTGCCACTATTTGCTGTAGGTTCATGATAAGCTGTGCCCCAATTACAATTGCATCTTTAGTTTGATCAGGGTGTGCACCATGTCCACCCTTGCCTTGGATTTTTAGGTCAAAGCTGTCCACAGCTGCCATCATTGGACCCACACGATAGCCGATTGTTCCTGTTGGATGATTTGATGATAAATGTGTACCAAAGATAGCATCAACGCCTTGTAAAACACCTGCTTGAACCATGCCAATGGCACCGCCTGGATCAACTTCCTCTGCATGCTGATGAATCAAAATATATTCACCTACTAAATCATCGCGCATCTCCCATAAAAGCTTGCCGATAATCAATAATGTTGCTGTATGACCATCATGCCCACAAGCATGCATAACTCCAGGCACAGTAGATTTATAGGGAACATCTTTTTCATCTTGGATAGGAAGTGCATCAAAGTCTGCACGTAAGGCAATAGTTTTGCCAGGTTTGCTTCCTTTAATTCGAGCAATGAGTCCGTAGCCACTGATATTCGCTTCAACTGGTACCCCAAGATTTTTATAAAATTGACTAATATAATTAGCGGTTTCGTGCTCCTGGAAGCTAAGCTCCGGATGCATATGTAGATGGCGGCGGATAGCCACCATTTCTTCAAAATGAGCATCGATTTTCTCAAGTAGATGTTGATCCATAGTCAAAACTCCTTTATCAGATTATTCTAGATAAAAACAGTGAGTCAAAAAGAATTTTATTCTTCGTTTTCTTCTTTTGTGGCAACGCTATAGGTTGTAATATAGGAAGCGGCTGAAAATATATTTTGCTGACGTACGCCTGCTGGTTCTTCACGTTCAGCATGTGCTGATGTAAATGCTTTTGAACTTTTCCATGCTTCAAAAGAATGTGGACCATTCCATTGCGTCATGACAATATAGGTTTCGCTATTTAATGGACGAAGTAGTCGGAATGCTAGAAAGCCTGGTTCATCCTCGATAGCATGTGCACGCTTTAAGAAGCGATGTTCAAAAACAGGTCGACCTTCATCTGTAACAGGAATGTTGTTAAAAACAAAAAATCCGCGTTCTTCTAAATCGTTTACTGAATCCAATACCTCAAACTTACGTGGTGTGGCAAATACAGATTTTCCTTCAGTTTCATGTATAAGCACAGAATTTCCTTCACCGTGTAATAGAATCATCTCCTGGTTTGAGTGCTTTTTTCTTACTTGCTCTAAAAAATCTCCTGTACCTGAAGTTAAATAAATATACATAAATTTGCCCTCCTTATCAATTTCGCCTTGGCTCAGTATAATAGCTTGATTATCTCCATTTAAGTGGAAGTCTATAGCTTTGTCAAAAAAGAAATCTTTTAGAAAGAACAATTTTATGACATTTCATGTGGAAAACTATACAATTACTAAGGAAGCGTTTACTATTGAAAACGGATATCAATAATAAAGGAATAAACTAAAGATTTATACGATATGAATTTTATTGAGGGGAAGGAACTATTCATGACAACATTTAATGATACACTTCTTCGTGCTGCACGAGGGGAAAGAACAGAACATACACCTGTATGGTATATGCGACAAGCAGGACGCTCTCAGCCAGAATATCGTGCGATTAAAGAAAAATATTCGTTAGAGGAAATCACACATCAACCTGAGCTTTGTGCGTATGTAACGCGTTTACCAGTAGAAAACTATAATGTTGATGCGGCCATTTTATACAAGGATATTGTAACACCTCTCCCTGGTATCGGTGTAGATGTGAAAATAAAAGCAGGAGTTGGTCCTGTTATTTCCAATCCTATTCGTTCTGTCGCTGATGTAGAAAAATTAGGTGAATTTAATGCTAAGGAACAGACTCCCTTTGTATTAGAAACAATAAAATTATTAACACAAGAGCAGTTGAATGTACCTCTAATTGGTTTTGCTGGAGCACCTTTCACACTAGCAAGCTATATGATTGAGGGCGGGCCTTCAAGAAACTATAATAAAACAAAATCATTTATGGTATCAGAACCTCAAGCATGGTTTGCATTAATGGATAAATTAGCTGATATGATTATTTCTTACGTAACAGCACAAATCGAAGCAGGAGCAAAGGCAATTCAAGTATTTGATTCTTGGGTAGGTGCTTTAAATGTTGAAGACTACCGTATCTTTATTAAACCTGTAATGACACGTATTTTTGCTGAGTTGAAAAAAGAAAATGTGCCACTTATTCAGTTCGGTGTTGGAGCAAGCCATTTGGCAAAAGAATGGAATGACTTACCGATTGACGTTGTTGGCTTAGATTGGCGTTTACCGATTAAAGAAGCACATGCAAATGGTATTACTAAACCAGTACAAGGTAACTTAGATCCATCTTTATTAATTGCAGATTGGTCGGTTATAGAAAAGCGTGCAAAAGATATTATCGATCAAGGCTTAGAGATGCCTGGACATATTTTTAATCTTGGGCATGGCGTATTCCCAGAGGTAGATCCAGAGGTATTGAAACGATTAACAGCTCTTATTCATGATTATAGTGCTCAACAAATCCAAGCACGCTTATAAAATAAAGAAGCTTTGACTAAATCTTGTCTGTGAATGCTACATTATGTACAACACAGCAAGGGAGCTGTCCAACCTAATGAATTGGACAGCTTCTTTTTGCCACATATTATTTATAAGAAAAAATATATTCAAACTATTATTTAGAGGTGAAAAGGGTAATGAAAGAAATCAAAGGCTTATTAGTAATGGCATATGGAACACCTTATAAAGAAGAAGATATAGAACCGTACTATACGCATATTCGCCATGGTCGTAAACCATCACTAGAGCATTTAGAAGATTTACGTAGTCGATATGAAGCAATCGGCGGATTATCACCACTTGCTGCGGCGACAAAAGCTCAAGCAGAAGCTCTATGTGCACGATTAAATGAAGTTCAAGATGCTGTAGAATACAAATTATTTATTGGTTTAAAGCATATTCATCCATTTATCGAAGATGCTGTAGAACAGATGGTAGCAGAGGGTATTAAAGAAGCGATTACTATTGTATTAGCGCCTCATTTCTCAACATTCTCTATCAAGTCTTATAATGGACGTGCAGCAGAAGCGGCTGGAGATCGTTTAAGCATTACTTCTGTAGAATCTTGGTACAACGAACCAAAATTCATAGAGTATTGGAAAAATAAAGTGAACGAAACATTTAATGGTATGTCTGAAGAAGAACGTGAAAAAGCATGTTTAATCGTATCTGCGCATTCGCTTCCAGAGAAAATAAAAGAGTTAGGCGATCCATATGAAGACCAATTAATCGAGACAGCTCGTTTAATCCAAGCAGCAACTGGTGTACAAAATGTAGAAGTTGGTTGGCAATCAGCAGGTCAAACACCAGAGCCTTGGATTGGTCCAGATGTTCAAGACTTAACTCGTGACCTATATGAGCAAAAAGGCTTCCGTTCATTCGTTTACACTCCAGTTGGCTTTGTAACAGAACATCTAGAAGTTTTATACGATAATGATTTTGAATGTAAAGTTGTTTGTGATGAACTAGGGGCAAAATACTATCGTCCAGCTATGCCAAATACACATCCATTATTTATTGATGCGATGGTAGATGCTATTCATAAAAAATTAAGCTAAGCGAAAAGAAAGTGATGATGTTGGTGACTCAGAAAAGACGAAAGGTAGTTGTTGTAGGCGGTGGTATTACTGGTCTTACAGCTGCGTTCTATATGCAAAAAGAAGGAAGCGCACAAGAATTGCCCTTAGATATCGTACTTGTCGAGTCGTCACTACGTCTTGGCGGAAAAATTCAAACACTTAGAAAAAATGGTTTCATTATAGAGCGCGGACCAGAATCTTTCTTTGATCGGGAGAACTATGTATATACGTTGGCAAAAGATTTAGGAATTGAACAAGAAATAATTACGAGTAACACAGGTCCGACTTATATTGCTGTTGGTAGTCATCTTTATCCAATTCCTAGTAATCTTCTGTCTGGAGCAACACCGCATGTCTCGTCATTTATTACATCTGGTTTATTTTCACTTAGCGGAAAAATACGTGCAGCAGGGGATTTTTTTATTCCTCGCTCTGCACAGAATGATGATCAGCCATTAGGGCAGTTTTTCAGAAGAAGATTTGGTGCAGAAATTGTCGAAAATTTAGTTGAACCATTACTTGCAGGAACATTTGCAGGAGATATTGAGCAGTTAAGTATGTGTTCAACCTTCCCACAGCTTTATGGATTAGAACAAAAATATCGTAGCCTTTTACTAGGAATGAAAAAGTCTGGTACGAATTTTTTAAGTAATAATCTTATTGCTAAGGATAAGGGGATTTTTCAAACCTTTAATAATGGTCTGGAGACACTTATCGAGGAACTTGAAAAATCATTACTTCCTGGATCAATAATGAAGGGTGTAAAGGTCGAAGAGATTGAACATCGTAAAGATGGCTCAGTTCAAGTTGTGTTAAATAATTTTACTCAAATTAAGGCGGATGCTGTTATTATTGCCACGCCATTTAATGTCGTAGAGAAAATGTTTAGTAAACAACAGCTTTTAACTGAATTGAGTACGATGAAGGCAGCTACTATTGCTACTGTGACAATGGCTTTTACAAAAGATCAATTAGGCGATCTGGATGCACTATCGTTTTTTGTCTCCCGAAATAGCGATTTTTCAATAACTTCCTGTACTTGGATGAATCGTAAGTGGCCAGGTACCTCACCTGACGATTATGTGCTATTACGCAGTTACATTGGTCGAGTGGGCGACGAAGCGATTGTAGCGTTATCAGATACTGAAATTGAGAAAACTGTGTTACAGGATTTAAATAAAACTATAGGTATAGATGGGAATCCAATAATGACAGTGGTTACACGTTGGAAAAATGCGATGCCGCAATACACTGTTGGGCATGAGGCGAAAGTCCAGAGCATAAAACAAGAATTACAAGAACATTTTCCAACTGTAAAATTGGCAGGTAGCTCATTTGAGGGAATATCCATACCAGAATGTGTGCAACAAGGTAAACATGTTGTAGAAGAAGTGTTAAAGGAAATATTTTAAATAATAGAAGAGCAATAGTACGAACTTTAATCATTAAGTTCGTACTATTTTTTGTATTTATGTAAGTTTAAAAAAACAAAAAGAAACAGCAAACTTGCTATTTCTATTACCAATTATTTTAACCAGTAGTACCTGTAACCCCAGCAGAACCGAATGTGTGATACAGATTATTTTGAAAATTTTTAATGAATATTGGTTTGGTTTTATACTAGATTATAGCTTTCAAAATATATAGCTTAATTTATTAGGAGTTCTTATGCTCTTTAATTAAAATACCTTCAAAATACTTTTTAGTGTGTAAAACTTTTTCATCGTTTGGAATAAAGGATCTAGCTAATTCGTTATGGGCATTGGCTAATTCGTATTGTTGTAAACCGTCAAAAAGTACACAAAGTTGTAAATGAGGTAACCACGTAGTATAGGTTTTATTTTGGAATGGGGCGTTTGGGTTTTGTTTAATGACGAGAGCTTGTTCGTACCAAAATATAGCTTCGTAATTTTTAAATTGTTCCACAAAGTGGAATCCGAGTCTGCAACATGCTTCTGGGCGAGGAATATCGTATTCAAAGCTTCTTAGTATAGAGCTCAAATAATTTTCTTTATCTTTTAAATTGAAATAGCAATCTGCTAATTTATAGCAGGCTTGAATATTATCTTCCACCCAGCCCAATTTGGAGGTTAAAAATGTTTCATAGTAAAATAAAGCATCATCGAATTGTTCATGATCCAGTAATTCATTTGCGTAATAAAAGGTATCACGGGGAGAGAGGTTCTCCAGATGGGACGAGTTGCCTATAGATGTTAATATTCCGGCTATGATCATGACTGAGTGGTAAATGACTGACAGCAACATCACTATCTAAAAGATTGCCACCGACTTCTAAATATTCATGGACAGCTCCTATCCACTGAAATTGTTTATCCTTTCTTACTAAACGATATCTTCTTAATAGAGAGCTTACATTGCCCTCACTATCAAAACTTAAGTGATAATTCATTGAAACTGCATCTATATTGGAGTTTAATGATCCTTTCAGCAAATTTAAATTTCTCCTGATCCTCCGCTAAAAATACATCGTCTGCATCAAGCCATAAAATGTACTCCTTTGTTGCTTGTTGAAATGAAAAATTTCATGCTGCTGCAAAATGGTGAATCCATTTAAAATCAATAACACGCTCTGTGAATTGCTTCGCGATCCCTTTCGTATTATCAGTAGAACCAGTATCAATAATATTAATCTCATCAACTAAGTCTTTAACGGATGCCAAACATCTACCGAGGACATCCTCCTCATTTTTTACAATCATACATAAGCTAATTGACACCATAACTGAAACGCCTCCTTACCCGAATCCATGTAGTATATGTTTATTAAAGGGGGAGAGTTAGATAAATGTTTGTTAAAGTAGTGTTATTTATAATGAATCTGATAATGGCGTTGGTTTGTCATAGAATTACCAATCAAGTTTCACTCGGATTTCACAAATGTGAAGTATAGTTAAGAGGCAGAGGTGATGATGTTGAAAAGGTTTGCATTCTTCATTCTTTCTTTACTTCTAGTAGTGTGGTTGGCTGGCTGTACAGATTTATCCTTTAAGCCTATCAAGAGCAAACAGAACTTTATTGCGTCTTTAAATATACAAGAACCATCATTAGATTTTATAGATGAACAGGGGAAGGTAATAGCTACATGGTCGTTTGATAAAGCTTATACTGGTGCAGTATTACTTGGAGACGATCGTATCTTATTGTTCGGTCATCAGTTAGATAAAATTGATGTTTATACATTATCAACTGGGGAAAAGCTCTATTCAAAAAAAGTGAAGATTGGTACTACAAATGTTTATTATTCCGAAAATGATAAACAATTCTTTATTACGAATAGCACTACGAATACAGTGACAAGCTTTGATGAGAAGGGAAATGAGCTTGCCTCACAGCAGTTAGGTAATTACCCTATGTCCATGGCAGCTTTTAAGGAAAAGCTATATATCATAAATTTTAAAGATACCAAATTATCAATTTTAAATGTCAAAAATCTGAAAGTTGAACAGGAGTGGGTAATTCCAAAATCAGCACATGGTTTAACAATAATAGAAGAAACAAATGAATTGTGGGTTGGAGGGCATGGTGATGGAAGTAAACCTAATAGCTCCGTAAAACGTTATGATTTATCTACAGGTGAATTGCATGGAGAAATAGAGATGCCATTAATGCCTGTAGGATTAACAAAAACGAAAGACTCAGTCCTTGTGGTTAGTCATGGACATAATGAATTATATGTAGCTGACTTTAATGGTAAGGTGAAATGGCAGCTAGAGGTAGGGGCTAACCCATTTGTTGTTAATCAATTTAAGAACTATATTGTGGTTGCCGGATATGATGATCACACATTGTATTTTATTAAGAATGGTCATGTAGAAAAAACAGTGGATGTTGGAAAAGGTGCATTTCAACTGTTAGTAAGGGAGGAAAAATTGTGACAACTGTATTAATTGTTGATGATGAGCGAGATATGCGCAATCTAATAGAGATGATGCTTAATAATTCTAATTTTGAAACCTTTACTGCAGCAAGTGGTATGGAGGCATATGATATTATTGTTCGTGAACAAATTGATTTGGTTCTACTAGATGTTATGATGCCGCATGAGGATGGCTTTGTAGTATGTCAAAGTATCCGAGCAATGTCGAATGTACCAATCATATTTTTAACTGCCCGTGACGCGAATGAAGATAAGGTAAAGGGGCTAACGCTTGGCGGGGATGATTATATTGTCAAGCCATTCACAGTAGAGGAGCTACTAGCTCGTATACGTGCAGTTTTGAGAAGAACTGGCTCAAGTATAAATGAAATACAGCAAAAATATATCGTTACTGGACCCATAAAGCTAGATGAAATATCTCGAAAAGTATCAGTGAATGATAAAAGCATTCCACTCACACTAAAGGAATTTGAATTATTGCATCTATTTATGAAAAATCCAGGAAATGCGTATACAAGAGAACAATTATTGGAACGCATTTGGGATATTGATTATATTGGTGGAACAAGAACAGTGGATACTCATATTAAAACGTTACGATTGAAGCTTGGAAAGGAAGCCGCGGCATATGTACAAACCGTCTGGGGAGTAGGCTACCGTTTTGACGCAAACGAATGAAAAAGATATCTACTCGTATTTGGATATTAATTTTTACTTTTTTAATTATAACGGTTGTATTTATGTATGTTTTGACTGATTTTTTATATGAACGTCTTTATGTGGAAGACACAGAAGATATGATGATTGAAGTCGGTACAAAATTACAAACTATGTATGCAGGTGGAAAGGTAACAGATGAATTTATTGCAGATATTGAACATTATAGTAATTATTCAAATTTAAATATTTTTGCAGTTAGAAATCCTCGTGAGCTTAGCGCTTGTGTTCCATTCGATATTGATTATGAAACATTGATTGGTCCTGAGGATCGCCAGCAATTATTAGCAGGACATTATGTACAAAAAATAGGATATGAACCTCGATTTGACAGACAGCTTATTTCTGTAGTACTTCCATTAGTGGATCAAAATAGACTTGAAGGCATCATCTATATTTACTTTCCATTAGCAAAAATTAGTGAGTTAGCAAATGAACAGGTTACTTTTCTAGTTGGAAGCGCCCTATTATTTTTAATCGTCATTAGTTTTTTAATTTATAAAGGGATTCGCCATATAATGCGACCATTAAGTGAATTGCAAAGGGCTGTAGAAGAAATGTCGGATGGAAATTATGGGACTCGTGTGCCGGTTAATTCTAGAGATGAGATTGGGCGATTATCTAGTACCTTTAATAAAATGGCAGCGTCTATACAGCAAGAGGATGAGGCTCAAAAAACGTTTTTAGCTACCGTTTCTCATGAATTACGAACGCCTATTAGTTATGTGAAGGGCTATGGTGAAGCATTGCATAATGGCTTCATACAGGAAGAACAAAAAGAAGAAACCATTCAGCTGATTGTTCGCGAGGCAAATCGTATGGAGCGTTTGACAAATGAACTGCTTCAACTAGCTCGGATGGAGAATGAGCAAACAGAAATCACGCTATATCCAATTCCACTTGCCGAAACATTGCGTGAAGTTCAAAAAATATTAATTCATCAGGCAGAAAAAAAGAGGATAGTACTGAAATTAGAAGCTGATGATGCTTTAATTATCAAAGCAGATGAAATCAAGTTGAAGCAAATTTTTATAAATATAATAGAAAATGCTATTAATTACTCGAATGAGCAGTCAAAGATAGAAATAGTAGCTGTAGAGAATCATAACAGTGCTCAGATTACAATAAAGGACTATGGAATTGGTATTCCACAGGAGGACCTACCACATGTGACAGAGCGTTTTTATCGTGTCAATAAGGCACGTGGTCGAGAGGATGGTGGTAGTGGCTTAGGCTTATCGATTGTGGAGCAACTTTTAAAACAGCTATACGGTAAAATTGAAATTGAAAGTAAAGTAGAAAAGGGCACAACGGTGAAAATTACGTTGCCATTAATGGAGGAAGAATAAATGAAAAAATGGTTGTTAGCATTAATAGCAGTACCAGCATTATTAGTAGGATGTGGGGAAAAAGAAGAACCCACAACATTAAAGGAGCCTGAGGTACCTCAAATACCAGATGTTGAAATCTTAACAGCAAAAGAAGTAGCAATCAATGAAACGATTGAACTTGCTGCACATGTTGAGCAAGGTGGAAAAAATGTTGATAATGCTGTTGTGGAATTTGAGGTTTGGGAATCTGGCAAACGTGATGAAGGGCAAATGATTGAAGGAAATTTAGAGAAGGATGGCGTTTATAAAGCAGAAACGACATTTGACCATGATGGTGTTTATTATATGTATGCTCATACAACAGCTAATGGCGTTCATAATATGCCTAAGCAACAAATTACAGCTGGAAACCCTGATATGTCACAGATCGTACCAGAGGATGACAAAGCGAATAACAGTATGGATAATAATATGATGAATCACGATAATGATACAGAGCAAAGCGATCAAGAAAAAAATGAAAAAAATCATCATTAAACACTTGCATTATTGTTAAAATAGGAATATGATAATGACCAGATGACCGAAATGGTTTTCTGGTCATTTTGTTTCTGTGTACTAAGAATGTACATAACCTAACAAGAAAGGATGTTATTAATGGATCGTAGGCAGGAAATTCTTGAAGCAGCTGCAAAATCTTTTACATTGTTTGGTTACAAGGCGACAACGATGGAGCAAGTAGCGAAAATTGCTAATGTCGGTAAGGGAACGATTTATACATTCTTTGCAAATAAAGAAATTTTATTTCAAGAGATAGCTATGTCACTTGTACGAGAGATGAAGGCAGAAGCAGATGCAGTGTTGGATGCATCAGCGAGTTTTATGGACAATGCACATAATGCTTTAATGAAAATGCTACAGTTCCGTGAAAAACATCTTTTATTTGCGAAGTTATTAGAGGAGGAAAAAGAATTACGAACGCCAGCTGTCAAACAAGTTCTCATCCGTATCGAGACTGAGATTTTATCGTATGTTGCTGAGTTAATTCAAAGGCGTATTGATAAAGGTGAGATTAGAGACTGTGATGCAGAATTAGTGAGCTATCTGTTGCTAAAGGCATATCTAGCATTTGTTGTTGATTGGCATGAACTGCATGGCGACATGATACCAGAGGAAAAGATTTTAAATCTTTTTAAAGAAACAATCTTCCGTGGACTACTTTTAACTTGATTCGGCAATTTTAATTGGATTAAGTACCAGTCTATTCACTGGAAGGTTTCGATTTTTTTTGAATTTAAATGACCGATTGACGTTTTCGGTCAACTAGTATAGGAGTGAGGTAATTTTATGATTAAAGCTGAATGGCTGAAAATCTTGAAAACAAGAAAAATGCTTGTGTCAATCATTGCTGTATTATTTATTCCAGTCATGTATGCAGGCATGTTTTTATGGGCTTTCTGGGATCCATATGCAGGTCTACCTAACCTGCCAGTAGCAATTGTCAATGAAGATAAGGGTGCTAAAATGGATGAGGTAAAATTAGATTTAGGTGACACCTTGGTTGAAAAGCTTGTTGATAGTGAGCAATTTAACTTTATTGAGGTATCTAAAGAACAGGCTGAAAAAGGCTTAAATGGCCGTGACTATTACATGATTTTAGAAATTCCAACAAATTTCTCTGAGCATGCTACAACACTATTAGATGACAAACCTTCTAAATTAGTGATGAACTATATTCCGAATGAAGGATTAAACTTCCTTGGTGCACAGATTGGTGAAACGGCAATGGATCGTGTACGTGCGGAAGTAAATGCACAGGTTTCAGCAACTTATGCAGAAAAATTATTTGATTCCATTGCAACACTTGGGGATGGCTTTACAGAGGCCGCTGATGGCTCTAATAAGCTAGATGAAGGTGCTCAAAAAGTTGCTAATGGTGCGAAAGATTTAAAAGGTTATCTTGAACAGCTGGCATCAAGCACAATTGAATTATCAAATGGTACAGATAAAATTACAAAAGGTGCTGGAGATGCCGCTAAAGGTGCAAATGATTTATCTACTGGTTTAGTAAAGCTTCAGGATGGTACAGTGCAATTACAAAAAGGTGCGCAACAAGCAGCAAATGGTGCTACAAGTCTTGAGCAAGGTTTAACGCAATATACACAGGGTGTTGCGAAAGTGGAAGCAGGTTTAAACACTTTAAATGATAAACAACAGCAGATTAGTACAGGTGCAGCTTCTATTGCTGAAAACGCTGGTGCATTAAATGGTGCAGCAAACCAATTAACAGCGGGTTCTGCAAAAGTAGAGGCAGGAATTACAGCCTTATCTAATCAATTACAAGGTATGTTGGCTTCAATGCCTGAAGAGCAAGCTGCAGTATTAAAGCAAACATTAGCAGAACTTCAAGCTGGAAGTGCAAACGTGCATAATGGTTTAAATTCGTTATCAGCAGGCACAGAAAAATTACAAGCTGGTGCAAATCAAGTTAGCACTGGAGCAACTCAAATTGCAGCAGGTCAGTCAGAAGTGCTAGCAGGTGCTAACGCGTTAACAGCAAAGAGCAGTGCTTTAATGGAAGGTGCAAAAGGTCTCCAAGCAGGTAATACGACATTAGCAGCAAAATTAGGTGAATTAAATGCTGGTGTGAATACAGCAGTAACAGGTTCTAAAACACTAGCATCTGGTTTAAATGAGTTAGCGAATGGGACAACAACCTTAAATCAAGGTACATCTACACTTGCCTCAAAATCTGGAGAGCTAGCACAAGGCTCTGCAACACTTGCAGATGGTTCAACTGAGCTTGCAGATGGTACATCAACTTTATCTGGCAAATTAGGAGAAGCAAGTGAGAAAGCAAATGAAGTACATGCAAATAAAGACACATATGATATGGTAGGTAGTCCAGTTCAAGTCGATAAGGAATCCGTTAACCATGTGCCAAACTACGGAACGGGCTTCGCTCCATACTTTATTTCTCTTGGCTTATTCGTCGGAGCATTATTAATCTCCATCGTGTTCCCACTTGTAGAGCCAGCTATTCGTCCGAAAAATGGGGCAACTTGGTTTACAAGTAAGGTGTCAGTATTAGCAATCGTCGGCTTAGTTCAAACTATATTAACAGTGGTTATTGTTAAATGGGGACTTGGTCTTGAAGTAAATAATTTAGGATACTTCGTATTAACAGCATTATTAACAAGCTATGTTTTCTTAGCTTTAATTCAAATGTTAGTGTCCATTTTCGGTGATCCAGGACGCTTTATAGCAATTGTTGTTCTGATTTTACAATTAACAACAAGTGCGGGAACATTCCCACTAGAGTTAATCCCATCACCATTACAAGTATTTAACAAACTATTACCAATGACATATACTGTTCAAGCCTTTAAATCAAGCATTTCTACAGGCGATATGTCTTTCTTAATGCAAAACTACGGCGTACTATTAGGCTTCCTAGTTGCATTCTTAGCGATTACTTTCGGATACTTCATGTTACTACACACAAAACGCTATTCCAAAGTAGCCGAAGAAAATTAAAATTCAACTACTTTGCACCCACCAACTAAATGGTGGGTGTTTTTATGTTGCTATTGTATTGAGTATTTTCAAAGACTTGGCTATTATGAGAAATTTCTCAGGGGGAGGGGAGGTCCGCTCAGGCATGGGGAGGATTCGCTCAGGTAGAAGGCAGACCTGCTCAGGTTGAGAGAAAATTTGCTCGGGTGAGAGGCAGACCTGCTCAGGTTGAGAGGAAATTCGCTCGGGTGGGAGGCAGACCTGCTCAGGTTGAGAGGAATTCGCTCGGGTGGGAGGGAAAACTGCTCAGGTTGAGAGAAAATTTGCTCGGGTGAGGGGCAGACCTGCTCAGGTTGAGAGAAAATTTGCTCGGGTGAGAGGCAGACCTGCTCAGGTTGAGAGGAAATTCGCTCAGGTGGGAGGTAAACCTGCTCAGGTTGAGAGAAGATTCGCTCAGGTGAAAGGAAAAACTGCTCAGGTTGAGAAAAAATTCGCTCGGCTAAGAGGTAAACCTGCTCGGGTGAAAAAAAACTGCTCATGCTAAGTAGAATTTCGCTCAGGCAGTAAGTCTCCTCTACCTAGGTAATGGGAAAATCTCCTAGATCCTGGAAACAACAATAAAAAAACAACAGCTGATATGAGCGTATCAGCTGTTGTTTTGTAAGTGTAAGAGATTTAATTAAGGGTTCATCAAAAATGATGAGGGGTGTCATTAATGGTACGTGTGGGGCACGTAAATGACAATATTACAGAATAGGCAAATGCTTATAGGTGGTTACATTTTTCACAAGTGTTGCTGTAGCATTCACTTTGCTCTTCAATTTTTTCACCGCATTCTGTGCATTGCTTTGCAGGTAAGTTCTTGAAAAATTCAACTACGTTTTCTAACATTGTGGACTCCTCCTTTAAGTTCATCTGTACTATTACTGTTTTGATATTTCTTAGTGTATTATAACAGATGCTTTTCGTCAACACAAAATGCCTAATTTGCGTTAAAATAAATATGGATATTTTGTGAAGGAGGAAAAGTAAATAATGATTTTTGTTGATAATAAAGGAATTCATGACCCACGCATTAACCTTGCCATTGAGGAGTACTTATTAAAAACAATGGATGTTGAAAAGGAACCTGTACTCCTTTTTTACATAAACCAGCCTTCCATCATCATTGGGAAAAATCAAAATACTATTGAAGAGATTAATACAGATTATGTGGAGGACAATGGTATTATTGTTGTGCGACGGCTATCTGGCGGTGGTGCTGTGTATCATGATTTAGGGAATCTTAACTTTAGCTTTATTACCAAAGATGATGGCGAAAGCTTTATGAATTATAAAAAATTCACACAGCCTGTTGTAGATGCACTGGCTAAAATGGGTGTAAATGCAGAGCTTTCGGGGCGTAATGATATTTTAGCAGAGGGACGTAAGGTTTCTGGAAACGCACAATTCTCTACGAAGGGACGAATGTTTAGTCATGGGACATTGATGTTTGATACAGAAATCGACGCTGTTGTGTCTGCTCTAAAAGTGAAGAAGGATAAGATAGAATCCAAGGGAATTAAATCAATCCGCTCACGAGTGGCTAATATCTCTGAATTTTTGAAGGATAAGATGACTGTTGAAGAGTTCCGATTAGAAATTTTAAAATCCATTTTTGATGGTGAAGAAAATATTCGTTACTATGATCTAACCGAGGAAGATTGGGCAAATATTCATAGACTATCTGATGAACGTTATCAAACTTGGGAGTGGAACTATGGTAAATCACCACGCTTTAATATTCAAAAAACACATCGTTTCCCAACAGGAGGCATTGATATTCGCTTAGAAGTAAATCATGGCATTATTGAAGAAGCGCATATTTTTGGTGATTTCTTCGGTGTAGGAGACATGGCGGATGTGGCACAACGATTAGTTGGGACAAACTATAATCGTTCAGCGATTGCTGAAGCGTTAGCGGATATTGATATTCCAACATACTTTGGTGGAATTACAACTGAAGAGTTTTTACAATTAATTTATTGAGTAAAGTTTATTGAAAAAGACGAGTGCCTAAGACATCACATTTCGGGCAAATGATCTTTTATATTAAAGGTTCGCTGACAATTATGTCGTCGAACCTTTTTTTGGTACAATATAGAGTAGAAAGGAGTGTTGGTATGCAGAAGCATCGGATATTTATTGTCGAAGATGATGTGAAGATTGCATCATTGCTTGCGGAAACACTTAGAAAATATCAATACGAAGTTGAAACAATTAAAGAATTTGATCATCTCATTGAAGAGTTTACAGCATTTAACCCACATATGGTGTTGCTTGATATAAATTTACCTGCGTACGATGGCTACTATTGGTGTCGTCAATTACGTCAGCATACAACTTGTCCGATTATATTTATTTCTGCCCGTTCAGGGGAAATGGACCAAATATTCGCATTGGAAAATGGCGGCGATGATTTTATCACAAAGCCGTTTAACTATGAAATTGTGCTGGCAAAAATTAGAAGTCATTTGCGCCGTACATATGGTGAATATGCTGCAAGACAAGAGGAACGTACGATAAAGCAGGGACAGCTAATTCTTCATTTAGAGAGAATGGAGCTTCATAAAAATGATTTAGAGATACCCCTTCAGAAAAAGGAATGTATTATTTTAGAGCTGCTAATGGGTAATGCACCGAAAGTAGTTACCCGTGAGCAATTGCTAGAAGAGCTCTGGGATGATCAGGCTTTTGTGGATGAAAATACATTGAACGTTAATATGACAAGGGTTCGTAAAAAACTTGCGGATTATCATATTTCATCAACAATCGAGACAGTACGCGGTGCAGGATATCGCTTTATGCTAAGCGCAGGTGAGCTATAGTGGGATGGAAATTATTTTTGCGTGATTACGCTTCGTTCATTGTGTTCCAGCTACTATTGGTTGGGTTCATCATGATCTTATATGGGCTCGACGGTTTTCGAAACGTTGATACTGCAATATACTCCTTCTGTATTAGTCTAGTATTGCTAGCCTCTTTCTTACTTGCCCGCTATTTAATGCGCCAGCGTTATTTATTGAAAATCTCTCAGCTTCCAAAAATGATGGAGGATGTACTCCAAAAAAACGCTAAAACACCGGAAGCAATACAGACTGAGAAATATATGCATGAGCTATATCGACTTTACCAGCATGAGCTCCACTCATTGTATGCAAGTCAAAAACGACACGACCAATTTATGAATCAATGGGTGCATCAAATGAAAACACCCATATCTGTAATTGAGCTTTTATTGCAGGATGATCGCCCACTTGATAAAAGAAATGTACAGGAGGAGATTGATCGTTTACGAAGAGGCTTAGACATGGTGCTTGTGAATGCTCGATTGGAGAACTTCGAGGAGGACATGCAAGTAGAGCAAGTGGCATTAAAAACAATTGTTACTGCAACTGTAAATGAAAATAAACGTTTATTTATTACGAAAAGAGTTTTTCCCGAAATTCATATCGAGGAGGACATAATTGTAGCAAGTGACTCTAAATGGCTTCGGTTTATTATTGGGCAATTTGTAACCAATGCTGTTAAATATACTTTTGAAGCCAATAAAAAAATAGTTATTTCTGCTGTGAAAAGGGATGACTATGTTCAGTTAGCTATTTGCGATGAAGGTATTGGTATTCCTGCCTCAGATCTTTCGCGTGTCACAAAAGCCTTTTTCACAGGAGAAAATGGTCGTAAAACAGGGGAGTCTACAGGTATGGGCTTATATTTAGCTAAAGAGATTTGTGAAAAGCTAGGGCACGAATTAAATATTACATCAGAGGTGGGAAAAGGAACAATCGTTACTGTGACATTTACGAATTAGGGGGAGCAAGGATGAAAGAGGTACGTATTAATGAATGGATTTTGAATATAGAGAGCGAAAAAATGGAAGCATTTATCGAATCAAATCACGATGCTTGTGAATGTCTATGCTGCAAAAATTTTCGTAAGGCTAGTCTTTTGCTTGATGCAGAAGTTATGCATTTTTCAAATTGTCTTGGGCTAGACTTACATAAACCAACTTTACTAAATGCTTTTCCTGTGGACGGTGAACAGGTGATGTATAGTGGGCATTATATGGTTTGTGGAGAAGTCATTGAAGGGGAAATGGACGCTTGGGATGTTGTTGTTGGCAATCATTGCTTTAGTCTTGTTGAGGACGATGATCAGACATCTATTGCAGAGCCACATTTTCAAATTGGTTTTGAGGTAGTCTTGCAATGGCTATTACCAGAATCTCTGGAACTAATTAAGAAATAAGGTGAAAAGATATGCCTATTTTACAAATAAAAGATGTGACAAAGGTTTATGAAGGTAAAGTAACACATCGTGCGCTGAATCAACTAAGCTTTGATGTTGAAGAGGGCGAGTTTTTAGCAGTCATGGGTCCATCAGGAAGCGGAAAAACTACATTATTAAATATTATTTCTACGATTGATGAACCAACTAGTGGTGAAATTATTTTAGACGGTTTAAATCCGCATAAGCTAAATGCAACAGAGCTTGCCTACTTCAGAAGGAGACAGTTAGGTTTCGTTTTTCAGGATTTTAATCTGCTGCATATGCTGACTGTTGAAGAAAATATTGTGTTGCCGCTAACATTGGATCAACAACCATTAGAAGTTATGGAGGAACGTTTGGCAGGTATTGTTGAAAAGCTAGATTTAACTTCGTTCTTGCAAAAACGACCAAATGAAATATCTGGAGGGCAAGCACAAAGAACAGCAATTGGACGAGCACTTATTCATAATCCAAGTTTGATTTTAGCGGATGAGCCAACTGGTAATTTAGATTCGAATTCTTCCCGTGATGTACTTGAACTTCTAACAAAAATCAATAAGGAAAAACAAACGACGATAGTCATGGTCACACATGATCCGATTGCAGCTAGCTACTGTGATCGTGTGTTATTTATTAAGGATGGGGAATTTTTCAATGAAATTTATAAGGATGATCGCCGTCAAATGTTTTTCCAACGTATATTAAATGTTTTAAGCTTACTAGGAGGAGGACAAGTAGGTGACCTTTCGACAATTCGCTTACCGTAATGTCGTACGGAACAGCCGTATTTACGGAGCCTTTTTCATGGCAAGCTTTTTTTCTGTGGCTGTGTTTTTTATCTATTCCATGCTTATGTTTCATCCAGATATTGAACGAGGAATTTTAGGTGAGGTATCGCTAATTGGGATGATTGGTGCTGAAATCGTACTTGTCCTTTTTACACTTTTCTTTTTGTATTATTCGATGAGTGCATTTTTAGAGGCCAGATCACATGAATTTGCGATTTTATTGCATCTAGGTATGGAAAGACGCCAGATGAATAGATTAGTTTTTTTAGAAACGATGATAATAGGATCAGGTTCCATTATTGTTGGCATTATATTTGGCTTCTCTTTCTCAAAATTCTTTTTCATGATTGTGCGAGAAATTTTACACTTAGATCAATTGCCCTTATATGTTTCATGGCAGCCATTTTTGCTAACAATAGGTGTCTTTACTAGTGCTTTTGTGGTCATCTCGTTTATCAGCGTGTACTTTACTCGTGAAAGAAAGTTACGTGATCTTATTAAAGGGAATGACTATTTAAATAAAGGTTCCACTTATTCGAAAGTCCGAGCAATATATGGTATTGCCCTCGTTTTATCCACATATATTCTAGCGTTTATCGTTGCGAATACATCATTAATTGGATTGACCCTATTAATTCCGTTTTCAGCGACCTTTGGAACCTATTATTTTTTCAGTGATTCCCTTCCTTGCTTTCTAGATGTAGCCCGCGGTAAACGAAAATTTCATTGGCAGCGCTATCGCCTACTTTCATTAGCAGAGCAAACCCACATTATGATGGATAATGTGAAAATGTTTTTTGTTGTAACGATGGTATCAACCTTAGCATTTTTATCGGTTGGTGTTTTAGCGACAATGTCTTCGTATACGACTCAGTATGATCGTTTAAACCCACTAGGGCTTGTGTATAAGGGAGATGTGGATAATCCATATGAACGAAATCATATTAACTCTTTACGAATTCAGTTAGAGGAAAAAGGTTTATCATATCACTTATCCCGTTTCGTTGTAGTAAAGCAGACTTCCTCTTTTACACATAATGAAGTAGAAGTTTTTAGAGAATCAGATATGAATGTATTACTATCATCCTTTAGCTATCCATTGCTTGATTTGGCATCAGGAGAAGCTGTGTTCATACCCTATTCGGAGGATTCCTTACAAAAATTAAAAAATAAAGTTGTGCAAACTATTTTGGAGGAAAATTCTATCCCCATTACTATAGATAGTGTTTATCCTAAAATCATATTCCCTGGCTCCATTGTCAGTGTCAATTCAATTATTATAAGTGATGAGGATTTTGCCAGACTAATTAAGCCGATTGTTAATAAAGATATTGAGCAGCCTGTTTATCATTTATTCACTTTTTATATTCCTCAATGGATGGAAACAAAGGATATTGGCGGTGATATTGATGAGATAGCTGTATCTCAATATTTCAAAAAGAAGGGTAAATTTAGCCCATTCTATTTTGAAAACGCAGGATTAAATTATTCTTATATATTAGCTACCTACTCATTATTTACATTAGTAGGGGTTCTGGTGGCAACAGTATTTTTATTAGCTGCAGGCAGTTTTATTTATTTTAAATTGCATACCTCTCTTGAACGAGAAAAGCGTAAATTTGATGTTTTAAAAAGGATGGGCTTAACAGATACAGAGCTTAAAAAGTTAGTGAATCGGCATCTTTTCCCGCAATTTTTCTTGCCATGGGGTGTAGCAATGATGCATAGTGCCTTTGCCTTTCTAATGGTTCAAAGTATTTTAAAGGATATTGCTAATATTTCCATAGCTAAGGAAGTTTTCTTTGCATTTGGTTTCTTTGTTTTAATACAAGTAATCTATTTTTATTTAATTCGCTGGCGCTACATCTCCCATATTCGTTCGTAAAGATAATGTATAAAAGAGAAAAAAATGAATTATTTGACGGTATTTTTGACATGAAATAAAAAGTTTCATTGTCTTTTAGTTATATTTCTTATATAATAATACTGAATAACGATTCATTTTATCTTCATTCAGTAGAAGACTCCCACCTCTGAGGTGGTGATATGGATGCGGGTGTAATTCCTTTTCAAGGGATATCCAAACATCTACTGAATGAAGATAAGGCCTCTGGCGGATGTCACGGATTTTCAAAGGATTGAATTTTACAAGCACAATTCAAAATCTGGACGCATTGTTTATCTGTAGCGAAAGCAAAGCGGCAGCTACAATTACGCCAAGGCGAAATTGATACGATAAGGGGATGGTGTAATTGAATTTAGTTTCGAGTGTTCGTCAACAAGCAGTACAGCAGCCAGATAAAATTGCGTATCATTTTATGGGGAAAGATACGACATATGGTGAGTTTGAGTTTACAGTTGGGCGCTTTGCAAAGGGGTTACAAGAATTAGGTGTAGAAAAAGGGGACCATGTAGCATTTTTATTAGGTAATACACCGCACTATTTAATTGCCTTGTATGCGACGATGCGCTTAGGTGCAACAGCAATACCAATCAACCCGATTTATACGCCGGATGAAATTTCTTATATTTTGCATAATGGCGATGTAAAGGCTGTTATTGCACTTGATGTTCTTCTACCTCTAGTAGAAAAGGGTGTACAAGCTTTTCCTCAAGTAACATCATTTATTATTTGTGAAACAGCAGCAGATACCGCAGAGAAAATTGCAGCCTTGTCACAAGAGGCAAAAGCAAAAACGCATTTATTTACTCAAGTGATTGCTAACGTATCAGATTCTTTACAGCCTGTGGAAGTAGCCGATGATGATAATGCCATTATTCTCTATACATCTGGAACAACAGGATCTCCAAAGGGAGCTATGTTGACGCATGAAAATATTTATTCAAATGCACGGGATGTAGCACATTATTTAGGCTATAAAGCAGATGATCGTATTATTGCAACTTTGCCAGTTTTCCATGTATTTGCGTTAACGGTTGTTGTGAATGCACCTTTATTGAGTGGAGCAACAGTATTACTTGCACCACGCTTTAGTCCAACTGAGATTTTCGCCTTAGCAAGTGAGCAAAAAGCAACTGTATTTGCTGGTGTACCAACAATGTATAACTTTTTATATCAATTACCTGAGGGCAATTCAGAAGATTTCTCGACAATCCGCTTAGCAATCTCAGGAGGCGCTTCTTTACCTGTTGCACTATTACATAATTTCGAGAAGAAATTTAATGTACGTGTTTCGGAGGGCTATGGTTTATCAGAGGCTTCACCAGTAACTTGCTTTAATCCATTAGATCGTGATCGTAAAGCAGGTTCAATTGGGACATCCATCTGCAATGTTGAAAATAAAGTTGTCGACGTAAATGGGCAAGAGGTTCCTGTTGGGGAAGTAGGGGAGTTAATTGTTAGAGGACCTAATGTTATGAAGGGGTATTATAAACTGCCTGAAGAAACAGAGATGGCTATACGTGATGGCTGGTTATATACAGGTGACTTAGCGAAGGTTGATGAAGAGGGTTATTTCTATATCGTTGATCGTAAAAAAGATATGATTATTGTAGGGGGGTACAATGTCTATCCAAGAGAGGTTGAGGAAGTACTCTTTGCTCATAACAATATCGTTGAAGCGGCAGTTATAGGCTATCCCGATCCTAATTTAGGGGAGGCTGTTCATGCATTTGTAGTCTTAAAGGAAGTAGCAGCAACCTCCACAGAGGATCTACTTGCATATTGTACAAAACATATGGTGAAATATAAGGTTCCTAAAGTCATAGAAATTATGGATGAACTACCGAAAAATACAACAGGAAAGATTTTACGTCGCTCTTTAAAAGAAAAAGTATAAAATGAAGTAGCTACTATTGAAAAATGGTAGCGCTTTTTTTATTGTACAATGCTAATTTGTAAAAAAAATTGCTCCTTCAGGAAATAAGTTGAGTATAGCTATCAGGAAGTGATAAAATCAAACTTGTGACAACTGTTACATACTTTATCAAGGCTTGTCATATAGTGAGAAAGTAGTCTATAGCAAGCTGTATACAATAATGGAACCCATTGGTGCAAAGTTGCGTCAAAGCATGTAGAAAATTAAATTGAAAGAGAGCATTTGGAAAAATGATAGAACTCATCAAGGAGTTAATTAGTTTTATTGTGCATATCGATGTGCATTTAGAAGAAATCATTCGCGATTTTGGTAATTGGAGTTATCTTATTTTATTTGCCATTGTTTTTGTTGAAACAGGTGTTGTCATTTTCCCGTTCTTGCCAGGTGATTCATTGCTTTTTGCAAGTGGTACATTAGCTGCAGCAATGGGCGCATTTGATATGTGGATATTAATTCCCGTATTTTTAGTAGCTGCAATTTTAGGAGATACGATGAATTATCATATTGGTCATAAAGTAGGAACATCTATTCCGCCAAAAAGCTTCCTAGGTAGGGTCATAAAAAAAGAGCGTATGGAAGCCGCAGAAAAGTTCTTTAATACACATGGTGGAAAAACAATAGTCATCGCTCGCTTTATGCCATTCATTCGAACATTTATACCATTTGTTGCTGGTGCAAGTAAAATGAAATATAGCTATTTCATTATGTACAATGTAGTAGGCGCAATTTTATGGGTATTTAGTTGTACATTATTAGGGTATTTCTTCGGTAATATTCCAATTATTAAAGATAACTTCTCAACAGTGCTTATTTTAATTATCCTTATATCTGTAATACCAGCCGTAATCGGTGCTATTAAAGCAAGAAATGGAAAATAACACGGACAGTCCAAAAGTGATAAAAAATCACATGGGCTGTCCTTATTTTAACTTCTTTCAGCGAGTGTCCAAACACCCGCTGAAATAGAGGAACCCAGGCTAAGATCTTCACATCCTGTGAAAACGCCTGAGTGACCAACATCGTGCTACTGATGCTACGTTAGCACTACGCTTTCGCGCAAAAAACATCTGTTGGCCCAAAGCCTCTGGCGGATGTCGCGGAATCGGAAAGGAGTTAATAAAGGATGTTAGCCTAAAATCATAGCATCCATGCGATAACGGCTAACTGGCCTGCATCACGCAGGCCTAAGCACAAAGCCGATTTTGGACGCAATTATGCCGAGGCATAATTGATTTTATCTTAAAAATTGAATAATCCCCTGAGAATCCTCAATATCTGTTCCATGAGGTGTTTCAATGACAATAAAATTGGAAGAAAGATAGAAGATGGTAGATGAATAGTCATCATCTAAATCCACCTTTCGATTAAAATCTAAAATACCCAATGAAGCTTTAATACGATGATAATTGACTTCATGCCTCGATAAAGCTTCAATCCAAAGCCGATTCTGTGACATATTTACATTTGGTAATTGGATTTTATCTGAAATATCAATGCCCTCGATAATAGCAGGGAATTGATAATAGGTAACAAGAGCCTTTCCTGCTGGGATATTGTCATTATTAATGTGACGAATGTTAAGATTAGAGTCAGCATTTCCTATTGTCACTGGTAATGTATCACCTAGAAAATCAAATTCCCATGTTTTCTTTTTATAGTTATCTGTTAAAAAAGAAGAGTTATATTGCTGATCATATTTTTGGATAGATTCAATATTCTTTTCAATTTTCTTTAATTCTGATTTCGATAATACCTGTATGGATGAGTTTGCGAAAAAGCTAAGATATAGCAGTGCAAATAATCCAACTCCAATATATACTGTAATCCCAATAGATAGACGTTTAAGAGTCCAGAAGTTTTTTGTTTTGTTATTTACCTTTCTTAATACAAACAAGACCACAATAACTAATAATATTGGAATCAGTAAAGAGAGTAAGATTACTATAATGTTTGTCATTTGCGAGACACCTCCGATTTATCAGCAATCCAAATACAGAGAGTAAAGCACAGTATAGTTACAATTACATAAAATCCGCTAAGTGCGAGATCTGGTAATTGTATAAATGGTTGAAGATTCACAAACTTAGGAAAAATAATTGGTGAAATAATGACAATGACTAATAACACTATTGCTGATATTTTTATGATACTTGGGCCTTGGAAGCAGTAGCCAAATAGTAAACCGATTGCGCTGAACAAACAGATGCTGCAGAGGCACACAATAAAAATCGATGGTGAAATAATGATTTTATCAATAATGAGTGAATCCTTTTCGATTAACGACAGGCCCAATATTTGTATATAGTAACTAGCTAACATAATCAAGACAGCAAAAAAGCTATAAAGAATAAGAACAAGTATATTTGCGATTGCACTTGAAGTTCGACTTGAAATAATAGATAAATCATCCATGCGATACGCTTTTGTAGTAAAGATAAAAGCTGTTATAAATGCCCAAAATGCTGAAATTATAAGAAACATATCAAGCGAATAAATGGAGACCTGAACATTTAAATTTCCACGTCCATGACCACTTGAAGCACTCCCAGAGCTGAACAGCAATGCACCAAAAATAACTTGTAAAATTATAAGGGAGCTAAGGGCTGAGCAATATAATTTGGCTTTCCATTTTACTTGCTTTTTGACAATCGTTTTGAAAGACATATTAGTCAAAGATTGCATCGATATCACTTCCTTTATTATTGGTTAAATACCTGCAAATCTCACTTGCAGTAAGGGCTGATTTTGTAATACCTTTTATTCGAAGCATTTCCTCCGTAATGAAAAGTCTGCTTGCATCAACAATTGCTGTAGACACTCCAGCTACAATCTGATGGGCGTAAACATCTATATCAGAAAGCAAGGATTCAATCATTTCACTTGGTCCGTTTAAGGCAATTAATTGTTCCTTCAATTTATCCACAGAGACATGTGTAACGACAGTACCCTCATCTATAAGTAGAATTTCCTCCAAAATGGACTCCATTTCCTGTAAATGATGACTAGCGATTAAAATCGTCCGAGGAAAGGCTATGTATTCCTTTAGGATAGCTCTATAAAAATCTGTTCGAATAGCTTCGTCCATTCCATTCATAGGCTCATCTAATATAGTTAATGCACAGCGGCTTACTAATCCATAGACAAGATTAAAGGTAGCCATTTGTCCTTTAGATAATTGCTGATGTTTAGCGGAAAGATCAATGTTTGCATATTGTAGCAGGCGATAAGCTAACTCACTTTGCCAATTTGGATAATAATCAGCGCCCATTTTTAAGATTTCTTCTAATGATAAGTAATCTGAAAAGCTTAATCGATCATCAATTAAAATTGTGTTGGCAGCAGTTTGAATATTGTTAAAGGGATTCTCATTAAACACATGACAGAAACCATTAGTCGGTTTTAGAAAGCCTGCTATAATTGTCAGCAATGTTGATTTACCAGCTCCATTACGACCAATAACACCGACTATTTTTTCGCCATTTATTGTACAAGTAACATCTTGGAGTGCATGAAGACGCCCAAATTTTTTAGATAGCTTTTCACATTGAATAACATTCATTTCAATTCCTCCTGTGTTTTTTGAATAAGTGCCAGCAATTCCTCATCAGAAACAAGTAAGCGTTGTGCCTCTAAAACAATCTCTTGAGCCATCTTCGTTAATATTTCACTGCGACGTTTCAATAAAATCCGATCTTTTGCATCTGTTGCAACAAACATACCCAGCCCCCGTTTCTTATAAAGAAGTTGTTCCTCAAGTAAGATGGTCAGTCCTTTACCAGCCGTAGCAGGATTAATATTGAATAACTCTGCTAGTTGATACTGTGAATAAACCTTTTCGTCAGCTTGTAACCGATTGGCGATAATTTCATGTTGCAGCCATTCGGCAATTTGAATATAAATGGGTGTTGTACTATCTAAATGAATATGCATGAAAACCCTCCCTTCATTTTGGGTATCACAGTACATTAGTGTTGTAATGTACTATAGTTTAAATTAAATTAAATGTCAAATAATACTAAGCGTATTTTAATATGTAAGGAGGCAATTTTTTTTACAAGTAGTTATAAGGTTTTGTTTAACTACAGAACATTTTTAAATGTATGATGAATGATGAGCAAATGGTCATGAAAAAATGTTATAATATTCATTATTAAATAATGGAGAAATGGGGGCGACAATATGGAAGTATTTATTGGCAGACAACCAATTTTTAATCTTCATGAACAAGTTGTTGCATATGAATTGTTATATCGAAGCAAAAATGTGGATGCTTTTCCGATGGTTGATTCAGATGCAGCAACAGTCGATGTATTAGTAAACTCATTTCTTTCAATTGGAATAGAAGAAGTTACAAACGGAAAGCCTTGCTTTGTCAATTTCACAGAAAATCTGCTAATGAGCTCAATTAATGAATACTTAAATCCATCTCAAGTTGTCATAGAGATTTTAGAGGATGTCCCTTTGACACCACAGCTGGTTGAACGGGTTATAGAGCTTAAATCATATGGGTATAAAATTGCTTTAGATGATTTTATATTGGATGAACATGTACAAGTTTATGACGAGCTATTTGTTCATATTGACTTTATAAAGGTGGATTTTCTATTGTCGCCTCTGCTTGAACGTATGGAAATTGAAAATAAAGTAAAGGAAAAATTTCCTCATATTAAATTGCTTGCAGAAAAGGTTGAGACACGTAATCAATTTGAAATAGCAAAGCATTCAGGCTATGAGTTATTTCAAGGTTATTTTTTTGAACAGCCTCAAATTATAAAAGCAACTGATATACCAGTGAATACTATCCAATATTTTTATATTATTTCGTTGTTAAAAGAAGAGGAACCTAATGTACAGTTATTATCTGAAAATATTGAACGTGATATTTCGTTAACCTTTAAATTATTGCAAATGGTTAACAATTCTTCTAGACGTTCTAATTCGAAGGTACGCTCTATCAAGCAGGCAATTTTAATACTCGGAATAGCCGATTTACGCAAATGGATTTACTTATTAGCAATGCGGGAAATAGATAGAGATTCGGATTCAGATCTTTTTAAAGAAGTGGTGAGAACATCATTATTTAGAGCGAAAGCATGTGAGAAATTGGCGAAGCTCTCCTATAAACAAAATTTTTCAGAGTATTTTTTTGTAGGCATGTTTTCATTGATTGATACTTTACTGCAAAGACCATTACATACTATTTTACAGCAGCTACCATTTTCTGAAGATATTAAAGCAACCATTTTAGGGTATCAAACAGAGATGACGCCATATCTAGATTTCAGTATTGCACTAGGGAAACTAGACTGGGATAGCTTAGAAGAAATAGCTCCCCAAATCAATATAGATTTGAAAAATATTGATTTTTTATACCATGAGGCAATCGAATGGGCCGAAAAATCATTATAAGCACAGCGGAAATAAGTACCCTTTAAATGCTCATTCAGGTACTTATTTTTCTGTTTTTATCGAATAGTTTGTTATATACAAATTGGTGTAAGTAAATAATATGTAGGATTATTCCCTTCATCATGATGAAGTTCTCAACGTGAAAACTATTTGCTATAATCATCTCGTCTTAAAAAAATTCTGATAGTTGAAGTGGGCGTGGGGAAATGAAACATGATGTTAGGGAAAGCATTGTGGAGTATGTGTATGTAATTATTGGGGCGGCAGTGATTGCTATTGGTTTTAATGTCTTTTTATTACCAAATCAAGTTGCTTCAGGTGGGGTAAGCGGAATAAGTACGATTTTACATGGTTTATTTGGCTGGAATCCGGGGATTGTTCAATATGGCTTTAATATTCCATTATTTATTGCTGGCGTATTATTCCTTGGCAAAAAATTTGGGGTAAAATCGTTTGTCGGCACAGTGACTTTACCGTTCATTGTATTATTAACGAATAATTGGGAGCCTTGGACTGATAATCCTTTATTAGGTGCCCTTTTTGGAGGTATTGTTGTCGGTTTAGGAATAGGACTTGTTTTTAAAGGGAATGCTTCTACTGGTGGCACTGATTTGCTAGCGCAAATTATTACAAAGTTTACCGGAATATCTCTTGGTACAAGCGTACTATTAATTGATGGGGTCATCGCCATTAGTGCAGCAATTGTTTTCGACTTAGAGAAAGGTTTGTATGCCCTGATTGGATTATTTGTGACAACAAAAACGATTGATATTATTCAGTTAGGCTTTAGCCAATCCAAAATGGTTTATATTATTACGATGAAACAAGATGAGGTCCGTGATGCCATTTATGCTGAAATTGATCGTGGTGTGACACAATTACCTGCAATTGGTGGCTATACAAGGGAAGCACGACCAGTATTGATGGTGGTTGTCTACCAAACAGAATTCACAAAGCTGAAACAACTCATTAAAACCGTTGATCCATCAGCGTTTGTTATCGTTTCCGATGCTTATGAGGTATTAGGAGAAGGTTTCAAACGTGCATAATTTTGGTATAATATCGTGGAAGTATAATTTTGAGGAGGGGTACTAATGAAAAAGGCAATGTTAACATTAGTGTTCGGTTCAGCAATCTTTTTAGCTGCTTGTGGCGGTGACAAGACGACTAATGAAGGTGCAACAAATGCAACGCCAGATGGTGAAGCTATTGCTATGAAATCATGTATCACATGTCATGGAGGCGAATTGCAAGGTCAGAATAATGCACCAGCGATCAATGATATAGGCGCTCGTTTATCTGAAACAGAAATTTTAGATGTTATTGAAAATGGTAAAGGTTCTATGCCTCCAGGTATTGTTAAAGGTGAAGATGCAGAAGCTGTTGCTAAATGGTTAGCTACTCAAAAATAAGATTGTATAAACTAGCGGGCTGGAGAACCGCTAGTTTTTTTATGTTTTGCTTCCTTTAGCAAACGAGAGTAAATACATTTCTTTTATACATAGTCATGCTAAAATAAAGTGATACTGCAATCAGAGAGATTGATTGTAGGTGAAAAATGTACGATTTCGGTCAGTTATAGAGACTGTGAACGAAACAAATAATATTCAATTCCATTGAAATGGAGGCTTCTAACATTGGTCGTAGTATTAACAAGAGACGTAATGGAGAAATTTAAGTTAGACCTATTAGCTGGCGAGGAAGGGATTGGAAGAACGATTGTCACTAGTGATATTTCTAGACCAGGGCTAGAAATGGCAGGATACTTTACACATTATCCTGCAAACCGAGTACAATTGCTTGGGAAAACAGAGCTGTCCTTTTTTGAAATGTTACCAGCAGATGTTAAGCTTGAGCGTATGCGTTTACTATGTTCTCAAGATACTCCAGCTATTATTATTTCTCGTGACTTAGAGGTACCTGAGGAGCTTTTACAGGCTTCTAATGAAAAGCATGTACCTGTTTTTAAAACACATATGACAACAACGAAATTTTCTAGTAGACTGACCAACTATTTAGAGGGGCGCTTGGCACCAATGACCGCTGCACATGGGGTGTTAGTGGATGTTTATGGTATTGGTGTGTTAATTATCGGCAAAAGTGGCGTAGGAAAAAGTGAAACTGCGCTTGAGCTAGTCAAGAAAGGTCATCGATTAGTAGCTGATGATTGTGTGGAAATTCGCCAAGAATCAGAGAATTTTTTAATTGGTAGCCCGCCTCCACTTTTAGAACATTTACTTGAAATACGAGGTATTGGCATTATTGATATTATGACGCTTTTTGGAGCAAGTGCGGTAAGACCCTACAAGCGTATTACCTTAATAATTGAGCTGGAGATTTGGGATCCTGAAAAAGTTTATGATCGTTTGGGTCTAGAGGAAGAAAAAATGAAAATTATTGATACAGAGTTAACTAAATTAACAATTCCTGTAAGACCCGGGCGTAATGTATCTGTTATTATTGAAGTTGCAGCGATGAATTATCGCTTGAAAAAAATGGGTGTTAATGCAGCAGAGGAGTTTTCAAGACGTTTGGATGAGGTGATCTCTTCCGCTGATGAGTTAGATGATTAATTGTTCATATTTAGGATAAAATGACCTATAAAGTGAATAGAAAGAAATTGAGAGGAGCATTTGATGGATTTATTACTATTGCAAATTAACCCAATTGCTTTTCATTTGGGACCAATTCCTGTTCGTTGGTACGGGCTGTTAATTGTATCAGGTATTATTTTGGCTTATGTTGTAGGTCAAAGAGAGGCTGTTAAACGAGGCTTACCAGAGGATTTTCTTGCAGATTTATTGCTATGGGCAGTACCTATTTCGATAATATGCGCACGTATTTATTATGTTTCAATGCGTTGGGATTATTATAGTGAAAACCCAGGGAAGATTATTGAAATTTGGAATGGTGGTATTGCTATTCATGGTGCACTAATTGGGGCATTTATAACAGCGTACATATTCACACGTAAAAAAAATGTTAGTTTTTTACGTGTAGCGGATATAGCAGCACCAAGTATTTTGATAGGGCAAATCATTGGTCGTTGGGGAAATTTTATGAACCAAGAGGCTTATGGTGGTCCAGTATCTAAAGCATTTTTAGAAAATCTGATGTTACCAGATTGGATTATAAACCAAATGTATATTGAAGAATTAGGAACATATGTCCATCCTACTTTTTTATATGAATCTGTATGGAATTTCATCGGATTACTTATTTTACTGTTTTTACGTAAAGTGAATTTAAATCGAGGAGAAATTTTCTTCAGTTATTTAATTTGGTATTCAATTGGCCGCTTCTTTATTGAAGGTTTGCGTACGGATAGCTTGTATTTAGTTGGTGACTTACGTTCAGCACAGGTTGTCTCTATCATTGGTGTAGTAGTGGGTCTTGGTGCCATTATTTACCGACGTCTAACTGTAAAACCAGCAGTGAAATATTTGGATAATAAATAAGGGGTGCGGAATGTGATGATAAAGGCATTATTATTCGATTTTGATGGTACATTGCTAAATACAAATGAATTAATCATACAAACATTTATGCATGTGTTAAATGAGCGATTTCCTGGGCAATATTCGCCAAAAGATTGCCTGAAGTTCATGGGACCTTCATTAAAACAGACATTTAGCGACATTGCTCCAGGTGAAGAGGAGGCAATGATGGCAAAATATCGGGAATGGAATGTTTTACATCATGATGAGCTAGTCACTCAATATCCTGATGTTGTTTCGACTTTAGAGCAATTAAAGAATATGGGTATCAAATTAGCGATTGTTTCTACAAAACGAAATGAAATGATAGATCGTGGTCTTTCTATACTTGGTGCAAGTCATTTATTTGATGTTCGTATTGGGACAGACGATGTGAGAAATGTAAAGCCTGATCCAGAGCCGGTATTGCTTGCGCTTGAACGTCTTGGAGTAAACAAGGAAGAAGCCATTATGATTGGTGATAATTCTCATGATATTGAGGCTGGGCATAATGCGGGAATTAGAGCAGCCGGTGTTGCATGGGCTATTAAAGGTGAAGAATATTTACTGCAATTTAAGCCGGAATATATGTTGCATCATATGACGGATTTATTTGATATTGTGAAAGCGGGGTAAGTAAATGGCACGTAAAACAGAACGCTACCGTGTCGAAGGAGCAAACTCGCTGTGGAATATATATGATACGGTGTCCTTTTGGAAGGTGATGAAGTGCTTCATTATCATTCAAATTGGACGCTTCACACCATTTTTACGTGTGAAAAACTGGCTATATCGAACATTTTTAAAAATGAAAATTGGCGAGCAAACCTCATTAGCCTTAATGGTCATGCCTGATACCATGTTTCCGGAACGCATTCACATCGGCAATAATACAGTAATTGGCTTTAATACGACGATTTTAGCACATGAATATTTAATAGAGGAATATCGTCTAGGAGATGTGAAGATTGGTAATGAGGTAATGGTTGGTGCCAATTCAACAATACTACCTGGTGTAACGATAGGTGACGGTGCGATTGTCTCAGCTGCTACACTTGTACATAAAGATGTGCCAGATGGCTGTTTAGCTGGTGGTAATCCGATGCAAATTATTTATACTGCTGAGCAAATGGCGGAGCGTAAACGTAACGAAGTTGTAAAGTGGTGTACGCCAAAAAAATGACTTATAAGGTCGACAATGAAAAAACTGTTCCAAAAACAAAGGTACCTTTGTTTTTGGAACAGTTTTATTTTAATGTTGGGAATTTGCTGCTACATATTCAGGCTTAAATTCACAATTATCATGATCTCCTAAACAAATGGACTCAGCAAAAGTTGATTTAATCGCTGTGCCATCAATGTCGTCTTTTGTGTGTAGTGTTATTTTGTCTCCAGGATAAAACTCTCCTTTACAAATACTTACGATCATTTGCTCACTTAGTTGTACGAATGGACATGCCATATTAAATCCCTCCAATTTATAGTGTATATGTTTCTACTTGGTTATTAACGTTATTCTATAGTGTATTTTTAAAAATGTAAAATAAAAAATAGATTGAGAGTAATAATCAATAGAAAACTTGATAATATAGCATTCTATTTGATAATGAAACTGAGAATCATTTTAATTTATAAGGTACTATAAATTATTTTAAAATAATTTATAGTTGCGGTTAATGAGAATAAGATTTTGATAAATTCGTCTTTTTTTAGGCACCTATTCTAAAGATAATCATTCTCATTTTTTAGATAAGTTCTATTTTTGCTACAAATGTCTTTGTCACAAAATAGACACATTCTCATTCTCAATAGGCTACTGACCCCTACTTATGAATTAAAATTTGGAGATATTTTGAATTTCATTATTTTCCATTAGTAAATGTGTATAATTAACAGAATAATCAATGTTGAAATTGTTAGAGAATTCAGGAGAGTATACATTGACTGAATGGGAGAAATAAGTTAGAATACTTTCATAATCTGATTCTCTAATACTCTAGTGAATTAAAGTAAAACGTAAGGAAGTGTCTACATGTCTTCAATTAAAATGTTTGAGAAACCACTTGGAATGCGCGATACATTTCCACAAATATACGAAAAGGTAGAGACTGTAAGAAATACTGGACGAGACTTTTTATGCAGCAGGGGTTATGAATTTATTAAGACACCTGCCGTTGAGTATTTTGATACAGTTGGTAAAGCTTCTGCGATTGCCGACACCCATCTATTTAAGCTTGTAGATAGTCAGGGAAACACATTAGTACTACGACCAGATATGACAACACCAATTGCTCGGGTTGCCACATCTAAATTATTAAAAGAAATGATACCAATTCGCCTTGCTTATTTTGCGAGCGTCTTTCGTGCCCAGGAAACAGAAGGTGGGCGTCCTGCAGAATTTGATCAGATGGGGATCGAGCTAATTGGAGACAATTCTGTGTTTGCTGACGCTGAGGTGATTGTGACGGCAATGGAGCTATTACAGCAATATGGATTAACTAAATTTAAAGTTACTATTGGTCATGCCGGCATATTAAATTGCATTTTACAAGATTATACAGAAAGCGTTGAACAGCAAGATATACTCCGAACTCTTCTTGTGCAGCGAAATTATGTTGGATTTGAAGAAGCAGTAGAATCTTTTGATTTACCTAAAGCGAAAACAGATGCATTACTTCAATTTATTGAGGAAGCGATGAATTTAAAGCAAATCAAAGATATTGAAAAATATGTAAGGAAAAATGACGCATTAGAATATATGCAGCAGCTTGCTAGACTACTTGAAATAGCTAATTTAGCGGATTATGTAGCCTTCGATTTTACACTTTCTAGTCATATGAGCTACTACACAGGCATGCTATTTGAAGTGTTTGCATTAGGAAGCGGATTTCCGTTAGGTAACGGTGGCCGTTATGACGGATTACTTGAGGTGTTTGGTTCAAAAGTAGGTGCTACTGGATTTAGTATTCGGGTCGATCGTCTATTAGAAACACTTGATGGTCTAGCAAATGAGCGTGAAGAAGCAGTGGTTGTGCTTTTTGAGGAAGAACAATTCGAGGAGGCATTAGCAAAGGTACAGGCACTACGAGCGGCAGGTAAACAAGCTACCTTGCAATTAAGAAGTAGCTTAGTTGATGAAAAAGCATTTTTAGCTTATTTTTCTGAGGTAGTTGTTGTTGGACAGGAGGAAGTTGGCGGTGAATGAATTAACGATTGCTATGCCGAAAGGGCGTATTTTTGAAGAGGCATACCAAATGCTTTTAGAAGCTGGCTTTAATTTACCAGAGGAAGTAGAAATGTCCCGGAAATTAATGATAGAAATTCCTGAGGAGAAGATTAATTTTATTTTAGCTAAGCCAATGGATGTTCCTGTTTATGTAGAACACGGGGTTGCAGATATTGGGATAGCAGGAAAGGATGTTTTATTAGAGCAGCAACGAGAAGTGCATGAATTACTGGATCTTAAAATTAGTACATGCTACATAGCTTCAGCAGGCTTGCCTAATACGACGATGAATGAAATAGCGCCAAGAATAGCCACGAAATACCCAAATATTGCTATGAAATATTATAAGGGCATTGGGGAGCAAGTAGAAATTATAGAGCTTAATGGATCGATTGAATTGGCACCTATGATTGGCTTAGCAGATCGAATTGTTGATATTGTTTCAACTGGCAGAACGCTTAAAGAGAATGGTCTTGTGGAATATGAATTTATTACAGATGTATCATCACGGTTAATTGCTAATCCAGTAAGCTATCGTATGAAGGGAGATCGTATTATCGATCTAGTGAGACGCTTAAAGAAATGTGTTAACTAAATAGAAGCAAGAGTATCCGTGATAGTTATATATGAAGATAAAAGGGGAGTAATCCTATGAAAATAACAAAGCTAACAAAGGGTATTTCCTTAAAGCGTCAGCTTGAAAGAGGCAATGAGGATCAATTAAAAGTGGTCCGTCAAGTCTTAGCAGATGTACGTACAACAGGTGATAGTGCCATACGTGCTTATACAGAAAAATGGGATGGCTTTATGCCAGAAGTTTTACGGGTTACTAGAGAAGAAATTGAGGCAGGTGCAAAAGCGATTGATGCACAAATTTATGCTGATTTATCGGATGCTGCTCAAAATATTCGCCTGTATCATGAAAAGCAAAAACGTACCGGCTATCGTTTAGAGCTTACAGATGGCTCTTGGCTTGGGCAGCGTATTACAGCACTCGATGCGGTAGGATTATATGTCCCAGGTGGCACAGCAGCATATCCATCATCTGTATTAATGAATGTTATTCCAGCGCAAGTCGCTGGTGTTAAACGTATTGTGATAACATCACCAGCAGGTCGGGATGGTCAATTACCAACAGGAGTACTTGCAGCTGCACATATTTTGGGAGTGGAAGAAGTTTATAAGGTCGGTGGTGCTCAAGCAATTGCAGCACTTGCCTATGGAACAGAAACTATTGCACCAGTTGATAAAATAACAGGTCCAGGCAATATTTATGTAGCACTTGCCAAGCGTGAGGTATTTGGCGAAGTAGCAATTGATATGATTGCTGGCCCAAGTGAAATTGCAGTGCTTGCAGATGATACAGCGTTTGCAGATGAAGTAGCAGCTGATATGTTATCACAAGCAGAACATGATCCAATGTCCTGTGCTATTTTAGTGACTACCTCAGAAGAGCTTGCAAAGCAGGTAGCAATAGAGGTAGAGAAACAACTATCTACATTACCGCGTGAGGATGTAGCACGTGCTTCCATCAACAACTTTGGTGCTATTTATGTGGCTGAAACGATGGCAGATGCAGTAGATGCAATCAACTCATTAGCACCAGAGCATTTAGAAATCATAACAAAAAATGCCGAGATTGTCTCAGAACAAATACGTCATGCAGGTGGTATTTTCATAGGACGATATAGCTCAGAGCCAGTTGGTGATTACTTAGCTGGTACCAATCATGTGTTACCAACGAATAGTACTGCACGCTTTGCTAGCGGTCTAAATGTTGATGATTTTGTGAAAAAATCGAGTATCGTCTTTTATAGTGAAAAAACATGGGCGGAAAATGCACCAAAAATTGCACGACTTGCACGTATGGAAGGCTTAGAGGGACATGCACGTGCAGTGGAATCACGTGGATGGGAGAAGGAGTAGCACAATGACAGAAAAAAAACGCTTTGCGAAAGTAGAACGGACAACAAATGAAACACGAATCTCAGTAGCCATTGATTTAGATGGGGAAGGGAAGGCTGATATTAAAACTGGCGTCGGCTTTATGGACCATATGCTGGATTTGTTTATAAAGCATGGACTTTTTGATGGGACAATTCAAGCAAACGGTGATACCTATATTGACGATCACCATACAACAGAGGACCTTGGAATCGTACTAGGTCAAGCGATTCGTGAAGCACTTGGTGATAAAAAAGGCATTAAACGCTATGGCACAGCATTTGTACCAATGGATGATGCGCTGGCACAGGTTGTTGTAGATTGCTCTAATCGTCCACATTTAGAATACCGTGTACCACAATTAAAAGAAAAAGTGGGTAGCTTCGATACAGAATTAGTTCATGAATTTTTATGGAAATTTGCTCTAGAAGCACGAATGAATGTTCACGTCATTGTACCGTATGGACAAAATACACATCATATTATTGAGGCAATTTTTAAGGCGTTAGCACGTGCCATTGATGCGGCAGTGGAAATTGATCCACGTGTTAAAGGCGTGCCATCAACTAAGGGGCTGTTAACGTGAAAATAGGTGTGATCGATTATGGTATGGGCAATTTATTTAGTGTAGAGCAGGCATTAGAACGACTTGGCTGTGAGGTAGTTGTCACAGCCAATGAAAAAGTGTTGGATACAGCAGATGCACTTTTATTGCCAGGTGTTGGAGCATTTCCAGATGCAATGAAACGACTGGCTGAGACAAAATTAGATCGTTATTTACAAAAGGTAAGGGTAGACAATCGTCCACTGCTTGGTATTTGCTTAGGTATGCAGTTGCTATTTGAGGAAAGTGAAGAGGTTACAGCAACAAGAGGCTTAGGATTTTTCAAAGGAAGCATTAAACGTTTTAGTGGTGTGAATGATGGTCAGGCATATCGAGTACCACATATGGGCTGGAACGAGCTAGTCATGACTAATCGTCCAACTTGGCTAACAGCGTTGCCTCCAGCAAAGCATGTGTATTTTGTTCACTCCTTTTATGCAACAGATATTGATGACACAGAGCTCGTCGCTTATGCAGATTATCATGGTATTCGGGTTCCAGGTATTGTTGCTACTGGCTCTGTAATGGGAATGCAGTTTCATCCAGAAAAATCAGGTGAACTAGGTGTGTATTTATTACAGCAATGGTTGAAGGGGGTAGCTTCATGCTAACAAAGCGCATTATTCCATGTCTGGATGTGAAAGAGGGACGGGTTGTAAAAGGTGTGCAGTTTGTGTCTTTGCGAGATGCAGGCGACCCAGTAGAGCTAGCCAAGTTTTATGATGAGCAAGGGGCTGATGAGCTTGTCTTTCTTGATATCTCCGCCTCACATGAAGGGCGTGAAACAATGGTGGATGTCGTGCGACAAACAGCAGCGACACTAGCTATTCCATTTACAGTAGGTGGTGGAATTCGCACATTAGATGATATGAAACGTATTTTACGTGCAGGCGCTGATAAAGTATCAGTCAATACTTCTGCTTTAGAGCGACCAGAGCTTATTAAAGAAGGATCTGACTTTTTTGGTGCACAATGTATTGTTGTTGCTATTGATGCGCGCTATAGTGATGAAGACGGCACATGGATGGTTTATACGCATGGTGGTCGCAACAAAACTAGTTGGCAAGCAACAGAGTGGGCGAGGGAAGCGGTTCGCTTAGGCGCTGGTGAAATTTTATTAACAAGCATGAATCAGGACGGTGAAAAATCAGGTTTTGATTTAGCGTTAACTAAGGCAGTGAGAGAGGCTGTGACAGTTCCTGTTATTGCTAGCGGTGGTGCAGGAAATGCCGAGCATTTTTACGAAGTATTAGCGGATGATGTTGATGCAGATGCAGCGCTGGCAGCATCTATCTTTCATTACAAAGAAACAAGCGTAGCGCAAGTAAAAGATTACTTACGTGAAAAGGGAGTGGCAGTAAGATGATAGAGGACATTAAATTTGATGATAAAGGTCTTGTTACTGCGGTTGTACAAGATGCCAATACAAAAGAAGTACTAACTGTAGCCTATATGAACAAAGAATCATTGGAAAAAACACTTGAATCAGGTGAAACATGGTTCTATTCACGTTCGCGTCAAGAGCTTTGGCATAAGGGGGCAACTAGCGGTCATACGCAGAAAGTGATATCTATAAAAGCGGACTGTGACAGTGATGCATTAGTTGTGGAAGTACTTCCTGCTGGTCCAGCTTGTCATAATGGTACAACCTCTTGTTTTACAAAGCTTATTCAGCAAAATACTAAGGTTGGCTCTGTTGAGATTATATCTAAGCTTGTTAACGTTATTGAAAAACGTGAGCAAGAAATGCCAGAAGGCGCTTATACTACATATTTATTCGATAAAGGAATCGATAAAATTTGTAAAAAAGTCGGTGAAGAAGCAACGGAAGTTGTCATTGGTGCAAAAAATCGAGATGCCGAAGAGGTTAAATGGGAAGCGGCTGATTTAATTTACCATTTATTGGTGCTGTTGCAAGAACAAAAAGTAAGTGTTTATGATGTATTACAAGTGTTAGAAAAACGTCACGAAGAGAAATAACAGCATATTGCTAATTGTATGCTATAATAGAGTTTACTGTGTAAAGGAACGTGTAATACGTTCCTTATTTCTTGTTTCGGAGGAAATATTTTGGAAAAGAAACATCAAAAAGAGAATCTAACGAATGTCGTATCGTTCATTCCAACAGGCGACTATTATTATAAAAAATCAATTCAAGCAATGAATAGTGGTCAAATGAATAAAGCTTATAAATATTTACAGCGTGCGGTAGATCTAAGTCCAGATGATCCAATGATCTTATTGCAATTGGCAATCGTGGAGTTAGAGGGTCAACGTTTTGAGGAAGCGTATGATCTTCTTCGTCATGCCTATCAAATTGATCCAGAGAATCCAGAAATCATTTTTTATATGGCAGAGGTTTCAGGATGTATTGGTATGATACAAGATGCTAAACGCTTTGCGGAGCAATATTTGCAAAAAGAGCCAGAGGGTGCCTATGCAGATGAGGCGACAGAAATATTAGAATTCGTTGCTTTTGAGCAGGATGATTTTGAGGAGCTTGATGGTTCTGGTGAGGATTTATATCGACAGGAACAGGCGAGGCGTTGTATGGAAAAAGGGGACTTCCCCGAAGCTATTAATATTCTAGAAGAATTAATTGAAGATCGTCCAGATTTCTGGTCAGCTTATAATAATTTAGCACTTGCTTATTTTTATGTCGGTGAGGCGGAACAGGCAAAGGCACTTTTAAACAAGGTCTTGCGTGAAAATAAGGGGAATTTACATGCTTTGTGTAATTTAACAGTTATTGCGTATTATGAAAAAAATGAAGAAGAATTAAAGGACCTTTTAAATGTACTTGTAAAAATACAGCCTTATACTTGGGAACATCGCTACAAGCTAGGTGCAACATTAGCGTTAATTGGGCAATATGATTTAGCCTTTAAATGGTTACGCAGTATGCAAAAGCGTGGCTATATAGGGGATGCTGGCTTTTATTTTTGGTTATCCCATGCAGCATACTTCTCAGGACATAAGGAAATTTCAAAGAGTGCTTGGGAGCAACTATTAGAGCTAGATCCAGACAAAGAGGGCTTTGAGCCTTGGCGTGAACAGGAAAATGTATATGAGCTTGATGCATTAGAGCATGATCGTGATTATATTGTAGAAAAACTAGAGAGTAATTATACTAGTGAACGTATTTTTGGGTTATTTTTACTGAGCTGTACAGCGCATAAACAAGAAATTATTGCACATCCAAAATGGATAGACGTTGAGCAATATGGCTCGTTCGAAAAATTATTCTTAGCATATGCACTTGGTCATCATTTTGACATGAAGAACAAAGTCGAGGCTAGTTTTTTACGAGCAGTAAGTGTGCCAGAAATTTTGCTAGAACAGTATGGGAAGCTTACAGCCCTCATTGCACCAATGTTTCAAATGTGGTTTGTTCTCTGTGAACAGGCACTTAATAGCAATTATCGTTTTACAAATCCAGCAGCTATTGCAGGAGCGAATGATTTCTTATTTCGTTCATCTCGAATGCTCAAGGTTACAAAAAAAGAGATAGCTCAGCAATATGGGGTATCTGTGGCTACTTTATCAAAGTATATTGATGAAATTTTAATGTTCTTACCAAATGGTGATAAGTAACCTCTGAGCAACATAGTTGAATAACTTTTTACTTTCACATACGATGAACTTACTATCGTTATTAACAGGTGAAACTTCAAACAGAAGTTGAACCAATCAGGCTTTCATGGACAGTTAATCTCTTAAAGAGGAAGTCTTACTGTACATTTAAGCAGGATAAAAAAGTATTTGTGTAGGGGGAAGAATTTATGTCGGAAGAAAAAATTTATGATGTTGTAATAATTGGTGCAGGTCCTGCAGGAATGACTGCTGCTGTATATACATCACGTGCAAACCTTTCAACTTTAATGATTGAACGTGGTATCCCTGGTGGACAAATGGCAAATACAGAAGAAGTAGAAAACTATCCAGGATTCGATACGATTTTAGGACCAGAGCTTTCTACAAAAATGTTTGAGCACGCTAAAAAGTTCGGCGCAGAATATGCTTACGGCGATGTTTCTGAAATTATTGATGGGGATGAATATAAAACAATAAAATCGGGTGCTAAAGAATATAAAACACGTGCCATTATCATTTCTACAGGTGCGGAATATAAAAAAATGGGCGTGCCTGGCGAAAAAGAATTAGGCGGCCGCGGTGTCAGCTATTGTGCAGTTTGTGATGGTGCATTCTTCAAGCAAAAAAATCTTGTTGTCGTTGGCGGCGGAGATTCAGCAGTCGAAGAAGGTGTTTACCTAACTCGCTTTGCTGAGAAAGTAACAATTGTTCACCGCCGCGATAAATTGCGTGCACAAAAAATACTTCAAGATCGTGCCTTTGCAAATGAAAAAATTGATTTCATCTGGAATGCAACAGTGAAAGAAATAAACGAAGCAAATGGCAAAGTTGGTAGCGTAACATTACAATCTACTGTAGATGGAACAGAATCCGAATTTGTGACTGATGGTGTATTTGTATATATCGGAATGCTACCATTAACAAAGCCATTTGAATCTTTAGGTATTTTAAATGATGCAGGCTATATTTTAACAAATGATAACATGGAAACAACTGTTCCTGGTATCTTTGCAGCTGGTGATGTACGTGAAAAATCACTTCGTCAAATTGTGACAGCTACAGGTGACGGAAGTATTGCCGCACAAGCAGTACAGCATTACGTAGAAGAATTATTAGAGAAAATTAATGCTTAATGTAATTAATTGTACCAAGGAAAAAAATACAATTTTTAACACGGTTTTAATATTGTTGTAACTTGAATGACATATAAAAGGTGTAATATATATTGTGTAATTAGCAATCCCCCTTTTATTTTGTTTAGTAGGTTGTTTCCGCCTAATGTGGTGGGGCAACCTATTTTTGTTATGTAGGATTTTAATAATTGTAAGTAGCTAATTAGATTCATGGGTGATGACAAAATCATGATTACTAGGAATACGAGTAATGTGAAAATTGACAAACACTAAAGTTCTGATTGGAGGACAAATATTGTTGGGTCTTGCTATAATGAAAGATAGAATGCAAAGTGATTAGAGGTGTGCCTATGCAAAGAATTGCAAATTTAATTGCCGTTAAAGACGGTCAAGTATTATTACTTCAAAAGCCTAGACGTGGCTGGTACGTTGCTCCAGGTGGAAAAATGGAGAGCGGTGAATCCATCTATGAGGCTGCAGTACGTGAGTTTCAAGAAGAAACAAATGTCACACCATTAAATGCACATTTAAAGGGTGTTTATACAATGGTTATTAAAGAAAATAATGCAGTCGTTGATGAATGGATGCTTTATACATTTGTTGCAAAGGATATAGAGGGTACACCTTTTGATGAAACTAGAGAAGGCAAGCTTGCATGGCACCCAGCAGAGGATTTAAAACATTTGCCAATGGCTGAAGGTGATCGGACAAATTTACAATTTGCCATCTCACAATCAGGCATTCAGTATGGAACATTTGAATATACGACTGATTTTGAATTATTGCATGAAAAAATACAAATATCAAAAGAACAATAAAAGGAGCTGCATGACAGTGGTGGTTGAAGGCCAACAAAGTACACATGAATTGGTTATTATTACAGGAATGTCTGGAGCTGGAAAAACAGTAGCTATTCAAAGCTTTGAAGATTTAGGGTATTACTGTATTGATAATTTACCACCGGCGTTACTTACAACTTTTTTAACCCTACTCAGGGATTCAGGAAAAAATACTGCACGTATTGCAGCTGTCATGGATATGCGTGGCGGTGACTTTTTTGATTCTCTTATTGGTGCTCTTGACCATATAATAAAAGAAGGAGATATTGTTGCACGCATATTGTTTTTAGATGCAGATGATGCAACATTAGTTAGACGCTATAAAGAAACAAGACGTTCACACCCGCTAGCTGTCAATGGCCTACCATTAGATGGTATTCAACAAGAGCGTATTTTGCTATCAGAAGTTAAAGGGCGTGCTGACTTTGTCTATAATACGTCTACTATGAAGCCTAAGGGACTACGTGAAAAAATCGCGAATGAGTTTGCAAGTGATGCAGACCATGTTTTTTCGGTTAATATTATGTCTTTTGGATTTAAACATGGTATGCCAATAGATGCAGATTTAGTGTTTGATGTGCGCTTTTTAAAAAATCCATACTATGTTGAAGAGCTGCGTCCTAAGACGGGGTTACAGACGGAAGTATCCTCTTATGTTTTAGCGCTTAAGGATACACAAACGCTTATTCAAAAACTGAAGGATTTATTTGAATTTATGATTCCACTATATAGACAAGAAGGAAAATCACAGCTTGTTATTGCCTTTGGTTGTACGGGTGGGCAGCATCGCTCAGTGACATTAGCTGAGTATTTTGGGGCATATCTAGGTGGAAAAGAGAATACGGTTATAACGCATCGTGACATCAATCGAAGAAAGGATTGAGTGAATGGGGAAAAGGCAAACTAAGCTTGTTGTTATAGGTGGTGGTACAGGGCTTTCTACATTACTAAGGGGACTGAAGCATCATCCATTTGATATTACTGCTATTGTAACAGTAGCAGATGATGGTGGTTCTTCAGGGCGCTTACGAGATGATTATGATATACCACCACCCGGCGATGTCCGAAATGTTATTGCGGCATTATCAGATGTTGAGCCACTTGTAGAGCAAATGTTTCAATATCGTTTTTCAGCATCACAAGATTTACGAGGGCACTCATTAGGTAATTTAATGCTCACTGCTTTAACAGAGATTACTGGAGATTTTAACCATGCCATTAGCGAAATGGGAAAAGTGTTAAAGGTCCATGGTCGTGTTATACCAGCTGCCAACAAAAAGATTAATTTACATGCAGAGCTTGTGGACGGTTCTACAATCGAAGGTGAATCTAAAATTCCAACGGCTACAAAACGTATTAGTCGTGTTTTTTTAGTGCCTGAAAATGTGAAACCGTTACCAGAGGCAATACGAGCAATCCATCGTGCGGATTATATTTTAATTGGTCCTGGTAGCTTATATACGAGTATTATTCCTAACCTGCTTGTCAAAGAAATTGGTGACGCTGTTGTAAGAGCTAAAGGAAGAAAAATTTATGTTTGTAATTTAATGACTCAAAAGGGTGAAACTATTTCCTATACAGCAGGAGATCATGTAAAAGCAATTTACGAACATGTTGGCGCTTCCTTTATCGATTCTATTTTAGTAAATGAAGAGAAATTACCACATCCTGTACAGGAGCTTTATATGGAAGAATGTGCGGAACCTGTAACATTTGATGTGGCAAAGCTTGAAAGTATGGGATTAGAGGTTATTAAGCGCGACATTGCAACGATTCGATCAGATGGGACGGTTCGTCATAATGCGACAAATGTTGCTAAATGGCTTGTAGAATACGCAAATATTTATAAACAAAAAGTAAACAATCCAAAAATACAATCATAAAGCGCTTATTGTATATGATAAGATGAGCATATACATAGAACTGAAAGTTGAAAGGGGGGCACGTGATATGTCTTTTGCTTCTGAAACAAAAAAAGAATTAACGCAAATAGAAGCAGACAATCATTGTATGAAAGCAGAAGTATCTGCCCTAATTCGTATGAATGGTTCATTATCCTTTGCGAATAAACAGTTAAGCTTAGACGTACAAACTGAAAACGCTGCAATTGCAAGAAGGCTCTACACGATTATGAAAAAGTTGTATCCATATAACGTCGAGTTACTTGTTCGAAAGAAAATGCGTTTGAAAAAAAATAACGTCTATATTTGCCGTGTAAGAGAAGGTGCGCGCGAGCTACTAATTGATTTAGAAATCATCTCAGACGACTTTCAATTCAATCATACAATTTCTCCAAAGCTCATTAAAAAAAGTGGTCAAAAAAGAGCATATTTACGAGGTGCATTTTTAGCAGGCGGCTCTGTTAATAATCCAGAAACGTCAGCCTACCATTTAGAAATCTATTCTTTATATAAAGAGCATGGCGAGGCTTTAATGGATGTGATGAATGAATTTGAGCTAAATGCAAAAACAATAGAACGGAAAAAGGGCTTTGTGACCTATTTAAAAGAGGCAGAAAAAATTTCTGATTTTCTTAATATTGTAGGAGCTCATCAGGCAATGATGAAGTTTGAGGACGTTCGTATATTGCGGGATATGCGGAATAGTGTTAACCGTATTGTCAATTGTGAAACAGCAAACTTAAATAAAACAATAGGTGCAGCATTGCGTCAGGTAGAAAATATTCGATTTATTGAAAATTCCATTGGTTTAGATCAATTACCAGAAAAGCTTCGGGAAATTGCTCGTTTACGAGTGGAATATCAAGATGTCACACTTAAAGAACTGGGTGAAATGGTATCAAGCGGAACGGTCAGTAAATCAGGTGTCAATCATCGTTTACGAAAAATCGACGAAATAGCAGATGCATTAAGACGTGGAGAAAAGATAGGCGGTTAAGTTTTCATACTTTTCAGGTATGAATGTGATGCGTAATCGCGTATTGTTCTTTTGCTAGTAAGTGAGGTAAGATAAAACTAATAAGATGAACGGTAGTAAAGGGGAGTTTTGAGAATGACCGAGAGAAGAGTCCAAGTCAAATTAAAATTAGGACTACAGGCTAGACAAGCAGCGTTATTTGTTCAAGAGGCAAATCGCTTTAGTGCAGATATCTTTCTTGAGAAGGATGAGAAAAAAGTTAATGCTAAATCCATTATGGGTGTAATGAGCTTAGCTATTGCCAAAGGAACAGAGGTTGTTTTAAGCAGTGAAGGCAACGATGCTGAGCAAGCGGTTACAGCATTAGCAGAATTAATCGAAAAAGAAGATTAAATATAAAGACTGTCCAATAAATTGGGCAGTTTTTTCGTGTACTATTACTGAATTGACAGATAGAAACCCCAAAGTGATGGATGAAACGGATAGAACGTCAAAATAAAAGCGAAAACAAAGACATCTCAGAATTAATCCGAGATGTCTGTGCCTAGTTATTTACGGTCATTACGGTCCATAATATGGTCGATTAAGCCATATTCTTTTGCACGTTCAGCTGTCATGAAGTTATCACGATCTGTATCTCTTGAAATGACTTCAAGTGGTTGCCCAGTACGTTCTGATAAGATACCATTTAATTTTTCACGTAGGAATAAAATTCGTTTTGCAGCGATTTCAATCTCAGTTGCTTGACCTTGTGCGCCACCAAGTGGTTGGTGAATCATCACTTCTGCATTTGGTAAAGCGAATCGTTTACCAGGCTCACCTGCTGCAAGTAGGAATGCCCCCATAGATGCTGCCATACCGATACAAATTGTTTGCACTTGTGGTTTAATAATTTGCATTGTGTCATAGATGGCCATACCAGCAGTGATTGATCCACCTGGTGAATTAATATAAAGTGAGATATCTTTATCTGGATCTTCAGCTTGTAGGAATAAAAGCTGAGCAACGATAGAGTTAGCCACGTTGTCATCAATCGCACTTCCTAAAAGGATGATGCGGTCTTTTAGTAGTCGTGAATAGATGTCATATGCACGTTCACCACGGCTTGTTTGTTCAATAACTGTAGGAATTAAATTCATGTTAAATCCTCCTTAATAAAACTAAATTCGAATACTTTTGCTGAAAACTTCTGTTGTATTTCAGCTGTATCCTTATCATACACATTATAGTCAGGGAAGGTCAAATATTAACCCTGCTAAAGTGAAATAAAAAAAATAAATTGTTTTTGCATTCTATAGTTGAATTGTTAGCAATACGTTTGTATAATAGTTAAGGTCATAAGTTTAAAGTACGGTTCACTATTTTGCGGGTATGCTTCAAAGAAATGAGGATTATCTACATCTTGCTTTTCATAAAGCCTAGAGTGAGTACTTTTTTTTTGTTTAATTGCCCTCGTGGTGTAATGGATAACACGTAAGATTCCGGTTCTTGCACTGGGGGTTCGATTCCCTCCGAGGGCGCCATTTTACTGATTATTTGAAAATTTTTATAGCTCGATTCTCCTAATAAGTAGTTTAGCAGCCTGCTTAGTGGAGAAAGATGGGAAAATAGTGGAAATACTGCCCTAGTTGGCATTATTCCCGTATTTGTTCCATTCAAACCTTCAAAAAAAGCAACAACTCCAAATTATTTTTTAGTGAACATACTGTACGTGAGGACTAGCCATCTAGTCGAAAAAAAAGAATCCTATCTGAGGGGATTCTTTTTTTTTGACTAAAACTATCTAATAATGGCATGATTAGTATATGTATAAATATACATTTTTGATGACATTTTCGTTTATTCATACCGTTTTTTGCTAAAATAGCGCATGAAAATAAATTTTTATGAAAAAATAATTACTTTTATACGAAAAGTTATTGTCTATTAGCAATAATGTTACTATAATTGACCTAATAGTCGAACATTTCCGAATTGTGAAAAATGAAGTCGTGTTTCGGAAAAACATATTTTAGGGGGAAACGCTATGAAAAAAAGATTATCTATGTTACTTATGCTCGTGGCAGCACTAATGCTAGCTCTAGCAGGATGTGGCGCGAAGGAAGATAAATCATCAGGTGGTGCACCGGCAGAGGATGGCGGAAGCGATAAAAAAGTTTATAAGGTAGGTACAGAGGCTACTTTCGCTCCGTTTGAATCAATTGACGATAAAGGGAATATTGTAGGGATTGATGTCGATATTTTGCAGGCTATTGCTGATGAAATGAACTTTGAAGTAGAATGGCAAAATATTGGCTGGGAGCCTGTATTCCAAACAATTCAAAATGGTGAAACCGATATTGGGGCATCTGGAATTACAATAACAGAGGAACGTAAACAATCGTTCGACTTTACCGATCCATACCATGAATCTCAATTATTAATTGTAGTAAAAGAAGATTCAAAGATCCAATCATTTGCAGAATTAAAAGATAAAAAGGTTTCAGTACAAATCAATTCTACTGGACATACAGCTGCGAAAAAGCTACAGGGTGATGCTAGTAAAAAAATTATGGCATTTGAAAATCAACCAGTGGCTATCCAGGAAATGCTGAATGGCAATGTAGATGCTGCAATCGGTGATAATGCAGTAGTTAACAAGTATATCCAAGCACATCCAGATCAAAAACTAAAAATAGTAGAAGATGATACTTTTGAAAAAGAATATTATGGCTTTATGGTTCAAAAAGGAAATAAGGAGCTTTTAAACCTATTAAATGAAGGTCTACAAAAGATTAAAGAAAACGGTAAATTAAAAGAGATTACTGGCTCAGACTTTAAGTAAGACAAGAATAATGATGCCCTAGCATAGCCTATATGCTAGCGGCTTCATATTTTTTCGTAACTTTTTAGGGGAAATGGGGTTTTCGGATGGACATCTTTGACTTACGCTGGGACATAGTCTGGAACTACCGAGATATGTTTATACGTGGTATTGGCGTAACACTAATTTTGACACTCAGTGGTTACTTTGGTGGTATTTTTTTAGGATTATTTTTAGGGCTCGGAAAATTATCGACGAAAAAATGGATTTATTGGCCATGTAAGCTTTATGTTGATTTATTCCGTGGAACACCAATGCTAGTACAAATTTTATTAATTCATTTAGCCGTAATACCAACGATTTTTGGACACTCTTTAGGTTATATGGTGTCAGGAATCACGGCACTTATTTTAAACTGTGCTGCCTATAATGCGGAAATCTTCCGTGCGGGTATTCAAAGTATTGCGAAAGGTCAAATGGAGGCAGCTCGATCACTTGGTTTAACACATAACCAAGCGATGAGAAAAGTCATTTTACCACAGGCATTTAGACGAATGATCCCACCTTTAGGGAATGAATTCATCGCGCTGTTAAAGGATTCCTCTTTAGTAACTGTTATTGCGGCTCCAGATATTTTATATGCAAGTAAAGTAGTAGCAGGAGCTAGCTTCCGTTTCTGGGAGCCTTACATTGTTGCAGCATTATTATACTTAGTTTTAACGTATGGTGTAACAAAAATTGTGACATTTATCGAGAAGAGATTCAGTAATAGTTATGTCCCTCGTAAGGCAGAAGGGCGGGAAGCACGATGATTAAAATTCAGAATTTACACAAATATTTTGGCAAGCTAGAAGTTTTAAAAGGTATTGATTATGAAATACAAGAGAAACAGGTAGTTTGTGTAATAGGACCATCTGGTTCAGGAAAAAGTACATTTTTACGGTGCATTAATATGCTTGAAGAAGTGACTGATGGTGCCATTTATATTGAAAACGTGAAGATTAATGATCCTAAAACGAATATAAATGCAATACGTGCAGAAGTAGGCATGGTGTTTCAACAGTTCAATTTATTCCCGCATATGACGGTTATTGATAATGTGACAATGGCTCCTATGCAAATTCGTAAGATGAGCCGTGCCGACGCTGAAGCGCTAGGACATGAGCTTCTTAAGAAGGTTGGTTTAGATAGTAAGGCATATAACTATCCTGAACAGCTTTCAGGCGGTCAGCAGCAACGTGTTGCTATAGCTCGTGCTTTAGCAATGAAGCCAAAAGCGATTTTATTTGATGAACCTACATCCGCACTTGATCCAGAAATGGTTAAAGAGGTGCTAGATGTCATGAAGAACTTAGCAGCTGAGGGAATGACAATGATTGTCGTTACACATGAAATGGGCTTTGCACGTGAGGTAGGCGATCGTGTGGTCTTTATGGATGGCGGCTATATTGTGGAAGAAGGAGTACCAGAGGAACTCTTCGGAAACCCTCAAAATGAACGAACAAAAGCATTTTTAGGAAAAGTTTTATAACAAATAAGTAAAGCAGTCTCAGGTGATTTATATCACATGTGAGACTGCTTTTTGGTTGTTAATGAAGTGGATTTGTAGTAGTACCAAATGAATCAAGTATTGTGCGCATATCCTGCTGCGAATATTGAGGTACTTGATAGTAGCCATGTTTATTTTGGTAAATAGATAATTCGTATGCCATTTCAATGCAGTTGGGAATACTATCTGCAACAACACGGCGAACTACAGGGTTTGTAGTCTCAGTAGCAGCCGCTGTCATACATTTTGCTGCACCTTTTTGAGCACCTAATAAGAAGCCGGAAATTGTTTCATCATTTATTTCATTTGCATTTTGCATTGGTTTTTTAGGTTGCCCAGGATTTAATCCATAAGTAAAGTTATTGCCTGTCTCCATTTGGTAACGTCCAGTTGGAACAGATGGATCATGCCCAGTTTTAAAGGATTCCACAATAGTGTTATACATGCCTAAAGTGAAGTTATATTGGCGATCCAAAATGCTAAGTAACTCAGGGTCCTTTACCTGTGGACGTAAAATAATGGATTGATTCATACCAGCAATAATTTCGCCCAGTGTTTCATGCATGTCCATAACTTCATGTCCACCATGATTTAGGCTTTGTTGTTGGTTGAATGATGGTTGGTTAGCTGATTCATTGTGAAATGATTGTGACAAAAAAAACGCCTCCTAAATGTTATTTTGTTGCAGTATTTAGTATGTCTATTTAGATATATTTCATACGGTATAAATCCATTGGCATATATATAGAATAGAGATGTTTTTTTGCAACACAATAGAGGTAAGGAAAAGCAAGTAGGTAAAGGAGGGAATATAAATTGAAAAAAGTTTTTGGACCTATAGGAATAATAATCATTATGTTAGTTCTACTAGCTTTATTATTTATTCCTAAATACAACAGCCTTGTAACAGCGGAAGAGAGTGTGGATTCAAAATGGGCTCAGGTTGAAAATCAGCTTCAGCGTCGCTATGATTTAATTCCGAATTTAGTGGAATCCATAAAAGGGTACGCTAAACATGAGCAAGATATCATTTCTAGTATTTCTAAGGCACGCTCACAAATGGGAAATGCACGTACTCCAGAGGAACAGGCAGTTGCGAATGATGCATTAGATGGCGCACTTAGTCGTTTGCTTGTTGTGGTAGAAAACTATCCAAATTTAAAGGCAGACGCTAATTTTCGACAATTGATGGATGAATTAGCTGGAACTGAAAATCGGCTAGCAGTCGCTCGTGAGGACTACAATAATGAAGTTCAAACTTTTAATAAAAATGTAAAACGTTTCCCAGGAAATTTAATTGCAGGAATTTTTGGGTTTGAGCAGAAGGAATATTTTAAAGCTGCAGCAGGTTCTGAAAAGGCACCATCTATCGATTTTAGTAATTCAGGTAAGCAATAATGAAACGTTTTATTGTGCAATTTGCAATAGTTTGTTTCTCATTTCTTGTATTGATTAGAATGGCAGATGCAGCAATGCCAACTCCCATGAAAAATACGTATATCCATGATTTTGCAAATGTATTATCTTCTTCAGTAGAAGAAGAGCTTAATCGTTTTTCAGAACAGCTAGATAAAGGTACAGGTGCTGAAATAATGGTTGTTACAGTGGAATCCATTTATGGGCAGGAACCGAAAATGTATGCGACGAAGATGATTCGCTCATGGGGAATAGGCGATGCACAAAAAAATAACGGTGTTGTACTATTAGCAACATTTGCTCAGGGCGAAGGCAATAATGATGCCGTTATTGCAGTCGGTCAGGGGCTTGAAGGAGCATTGCCGGATGGTAAGCTTGGCCGGATTTTAGATACAGCGTTTTATCCAAATGCAAGTGCTGGTGACATTGATCAAGCATTTAAAGCAACGTATGCTGAAGTATATCAAACTGTTGCAGAGGAATACAATTGGGAGGGAGAGACACCTACAATTTCAACTAAGGATAAAGAGATGCCAACATGGATGATTATTGCCCTTGTTGTCATTGTACTTATTTTATATTCCTTTCTTTCTAATGGTGGCGGAAGAGGACCTCGCTCAGGTGGCAGAGGAGGCTATCCAGGAGGATTTGGCGGTGGATTTGGCAGCCGAGGATCAGGCGGTAGCGGCTTTGGTGGATTGGGAGGAGGTTCATCTGCTGGCGGCGGAGCAAGTCGTAAATTTTAAACGATTACAAAGTGAACTTACTTTGTAACATTATAAAATAAGTAATTGTACAAGATGATTTATTTCATTACTACTTGTTATAATGTTGCACAAAATAAAAATGTACATTACTAAAATTAAATTTTAGTGATGTACATTTTTATTTTGGAGAAGAATCAAATTATTAGATACATGAAATGAATTGTAAAATTCGTGCTAAAGATTCTTTTCGATTTGTAAAGTTTTCTATCAGCTATATAGTAGGGTTCGTTTCAAGCAATACTCATATCCAAATCTTTTAATTAAGCTATCTTACATCATCACAAAAAAGAATTACGCAAGATTCGGGAATTAATTCATCTTTATATAAAATCCAATTTATTTAAAATATCGGTTACTTCTAGTTTAAATGTCTCATTTTCTATTACAGAGTGAATTAATGGACGGTTCCCAATAAGTTCTATAATTATTTGATGCATATTTTCCTGAGCAAAATGAATTATTTCTTCAAATTGAGTGTGATTATAATAAATGTCAACATCATAGTATTTTCTTAGTTCACGAGCGATAAGAAAAATCTTAGGATGGAACTCTACATTAGCATCAACTAACAATATTTTATGAGGCAGTAATATATTTTTGTTAATATAATCTAGGCTTTTCAAAACTGATAATAATCTTTCTAAACCAAAGGCTAAGCCAACTCCTGGTTCATTTAAATTGCCAACAGCAGAAACTAAATTATTGTATCGCCCACCACCTAAAATTGCTCCGATTTCAGAGTCAATAGCCAAACCCTCTAATATATAGCCTGTATAATAATCTGCTCCCCTTGCTAATGTTAAATCAATTTTGATGTTGGATTGAACATTTTTTGGTAAATAGGAAAGTATAAATTTCAAATCGGCTGTCGCCTTCGTAGAAGAGAGACAGTAATTAAAGAACTTTTCAATTTGACTTATTTGATTTTGTAAATCCTCATATTGAGCTAAAAGGTTAGAAAAATCCTCAATCTCAATCAGTATTTGATTAGCAATATATAATGGAATTTTATTTTCGATTAGTTTATTTTTTATACCTTGTAATCCGTCTTTTGAAACTTTATCTGCATAATCTAAGGCTCTTTGCAATCCGAGCTGTTCTTCTTTGGTATTCAAACCAACTTTAAGTGCTAAGGCTTGAATAAGCAGTCTATGATTTATTTTCAAAACAAAGTTTTTTATTCCTAACTTATTAATCAATTCATGTGCCATTAATGTAATATCGATTTCAGCTAATAAACTGTCTGAACCAATAATATCGGCGTCGCATTGTGTAAATTCTCTAAAATGACTTTTTCCAGGCTCGTCATCTCTAAAGGAGGGTCCAATTTGAAATCTTTTATAAGGCCTTGGTATATTTGGATGCATACTAACAACTCTAGCCAGCGGTACAGTTAAATCATAGCGAGGAATAAGATTTTTTTCGTTTTTATCTTTGATATGAAAAAATAATTTTTCTCCTTCTCCATGATGTCCATTAAATGTTTCTAAGTATTCTAAAATAGGTGTTTTATGTGGATTGAAACCATAGTTTTCATAAACGCCTTTAATTATATTGATGATGTGTTCTCGATATCTCATGTCAATTCCTAATACATCTTCGGTTCCCTCAGGAATTGATAGAGTTTTTTCGTTTAGGTTAGAAATCATCTTTGAATCTTCCTTTCAATAGGTACTTTGAATCTTATTAATTTTTATTTTGAAAATAGATTAAGAAAGTTAATCCTATTAAGATGAAAAAACCTCCCAATAGTTGAGGTGGTTGCATTACTTCCTGCAAAAATAGTAGGCCAAAAATAGAGGTGAATATAGGCTCTACCATACTTATCATAGAAACATTTGTTGAATTAAGAATCTGTAGTGATTTAAATAAAGTTATTTCACCTATAATCGTTGAAACAAGAACAATGCTAAATATATATATCCATGCATTTGAAGCAAAATTCCAATGTAGTTCTCTGGTTATTAGACCTATGAAAAGTACACCCAATGCAGCAAATGAGGTAACATATGTACTTGTTACAACAGGGGAATTATTGTCGGTTACTTTTTTTCCGAGAATCATATAGAGTGCATATACAATAGCTGCTAATATCGCTAAAAATACGCCCTTCATATTTATACCTTGAAAAGAAACGCCTAATAAAAAAATCATGCTAGTAAAGGTGAAAAATAAAGCTATGATTGATTTTATCTTTAACTTTTCTTTGTAGATTAAAAAGGAAAAGATTGAAACAAATATAGGAAATGAAAATAGTAATAAAACTGCCATAGCAGATGATAGATATTTTAATGATTCAAAATGTAGTACAGATAACAGTGTGAATAAAACACCACCCAGTAGAAAAAGTAACTTTAAATCCATTTTACCGATTTTGAAAGGTATTTTTTTCCATAATAGAAACAAAAAAAATAGTAAAGAACTTATTGAAAATCTTAAAACCAGTAATGTATAAACTGAAATCCCATAGCTATAAGCTTTTATAGCGAAAATAGGCATAATACCAAAGCAAATAGCTGAAATTATTGCATAAATAATGCCCTTTTTTAAATCTTTCACACTAACCTTCCTTCATAAATTTATGAAAAGATGAAAAAGTAAACCGATTTCTTCTCTTCATTAAATTCTGTATATCTGTTAAATATAAGTTGCTACAGCAATTGACGTACACTCGAGTTAATTTAATCCTATCATTACAAATAATTACATTTCAATAGTATTTTTTGACATTTTCGTGTCGTAAATCCATTTTTAACCAATGGGAGATGATTTTTCCGAAGTTAATCAATGAAGAAGAATCATTTGCATGACTTGAAGCCCCAAACACTTTTCTCATCCTTGTGCGAGAAATATAGCTGCAGCTTTCAGTTGGTTAGGATGCCCGACTTGGACCCAACATAAATTTGATAGCTCAAATGAACGAGGTATTGGCTTTATAGTCTGCAATAAAATTTAACAATTAAATATCCTAATATTGTTGTACATTCTATAAATTGATTTTTAATCGTAGTTCGCTTTTTTATTGGTGTTAAAGGAAATAATATTTAATTATTATCATTAATTGACAAAAAAGCTAAAGTTGTTATAATTTTAATATATCGACAAACGATATAACGCACAATGATATAAGGAGGAATCATTTTGAAAAAAAGATTTTTATCGGCATCATTAGCGGTCATTTTAACGACGTCTGCTGTTTATCCAGTCACAATGCAAGAGGTACGAGCTGCCAATGAAACTAGTCAACAAGTAGTAGCACAAGAGGAGAGTGTATCGGCTCAGGAATTTCTTAATTTAGCTGTAACAGCTTTAACCTTCCAGCATGGATCAGATTCTATGCGCCAGCAAATCATTGCAACATGGGTAAAAGATGAAGAATTGAAGGATTTAACACTTGCTATTAAACGTGATGAAGCAGCACGTATTTTAGTAAGAGCTTTAAATAAAGAGGAAAAAGAAGCAACGCTTGCTGAGTACAAAGAAAAAGCAGCTAAGCTTGGATTATTTACTGGCCTTTTAATTAGTGATAATACGGTATCTAAGCAGGATGCAGTCAAAATTTTAAATAATGCTAAACAAGTGAAAAACGGTACTAATAACGAGGGCGTAAAGGAAATTTCTGTAGAAGACTTCATGAAAAGCCCAGGCAACTTTGGCTATCAGCTTTCGCCAGATGGTAACTATATAACGTTCTCATCAGCATGGGAAAACCGTTCTAATGTTTTTGTGAAAAAAATGGGTGATGATAGCGAGCCTATTCGTGTATCAAGTTCAAAGGATCGAGATATAGCTGGTTCCTTCTGGAAGGATGATACATTATTATATGTTAAGGATAAAGGTGGAGATGAGAATTTCCATATCTACTCTACAACATTTAACGGGACAGAGGAAAAGGATTTAACGCCGTATCCAAATGTGACTGTAGGTTTATTGAGTAATTTGCAGGGTGTAAAAGATGAAATTCTGATTATGATGAACAAAGAAGATGCAACAGTGTTTGATGTGTACAAGCTTAATGTGAAGACTGGTAAAACAACGCATGTTGCTAAAAACCCAGGCAACATCTCTAACTGGTTAGCAGACCGTGATGGAAATGTGCGTGTTGCGGTTGAATCAGATGGAGTAGTTGGAACTATTCTTTATCGTGATTCCGAAAAAGATGAATTTAAACCATTTATTGAACTAGAAGCAGGGGATGAAGTAATGCCGCTTGCATTCTCAAAGGACAATAAATATATTTACGCGACTTCTAATAAAGGGAGAGATAAAGTAGAAGTTGTTAAGTATGATTTAGAAGGCAATGAAGAAGTCATTATGTCTAATAAAGAAGTAGACGTTGCTGGTGTACTATATAATGCTGAGCAAGATAAACTATTATACGGTGCTTATATAACAGATAAACCACATTATCAATTCTTTGATGAGAACTTCGAAAAGCTATTCCGCAAAATACAAGATAAATTAGGAGTTCATGAAAGTGAATTAGGTATTAACGATTACAATAAGGAAATGACTAAGTTTATTGTTAGCGTTTCTAGTGATACGGTTTATGGAAAATATTATTACTATGATTCTGTAACTGATAAATTGACAGAATTGGATACATTAAGCCCTTGGTTAAAATCAGAGGAACTTGCTGAAATGCATCCTATTTCGTATAAGAGTAGAGATGGCTTAACAATTAATGGCTATCTGACATTGCCAAAAAACAAAGAAGCTAAAAACCTACCGCTTATCGTTAATCCACATGGTGGTCCATGGGCACGTGATATGTGGGGCTTCAATCCAGAGGTACAGCTATTAGCAAATCGCGGATATGCTGTCTTACAGGTGAATTTCCGTTCTTCTACTGGTTATGGTAAGGAATTTCTGCAGGCTGGTAATAAGCAGTGGGGTCTAAAAATTCAAGATGATATTACAGATGGCGTACAATGGGCAATTGACCAAGGTATTGCGGACCCTAAACGAATTGGTATTTATGGAGCATCATTTGGCGGTTATGCTACTTTAGCTGGTATTACGTTTACACCAGATTTATATGCAGCAGCAGTTGATTATGTAGGTGTTTCGAATATCTTTACACTATTAAATACAATTCCTCCATATTGGGAAACAATGCGTGAGATGCTCTATGAGCGAGTAGGGCATCCGGAGAAAGATAAAGAACTATTAACAGCGGCTTCTCCAGTTTTCCATGCGGATAAAATTACTACACCACTATTCGTGGCTCAAGGTGCGAATGATCCACGTGTAAACAAAGCTGAATCAGATCAAATTGTAGAAGCATTACGTGCTAGAGGTGTTGACGTGGAGTACATGCTAAAAGAGAATGAAGGTCATGGCTTCCTTAATGAAGAAAACAAAATCGAATTCTATAATGCGATGCTAAAATTCTTAGATAGTCATCTAAAAAAATAATAGAAAAAGAGACTGTGCATATTACTGAGGGCACTGAAAAAGTCGATTTGCCACAAAAATTGTGATGCAAATCGACTTTTTTAAGTTTTCAAATCCAACAAAAGACAAAATTCTAATATAAAAAAGTGAATTTTTTTAGTTTTTCAGTGCCCTCCATATTACTTGCGCAGTCTTTTTATGTGAGAAATATGGTTTATAAGAGTTGAATTTTATGTCGGGTCTTATCATATTTCTTGCTGTCAATCAACGTGATACAATGAGCCAGCTTTTCTACGCCAGTATGAATTTGATCATCTTCCACTTGAGAAATGCTTAGGCGAATTAGGTTTTCCTTTTTATATTCTGACAGGAACATTCTAGAGGCATCATCAACCAAAATCTGTTGTTCCTTTAACAAATGAACAATTTGCTTTGCTGCAACATGTTCTGGTAAGTAGATTGTAAGATAAAATCCAGATGCTGGCTTTGTGTAAATCGTGTTATTAGGTAGTAATAACTCACAAGCCTCCTGTAAGTGCTTCATCTTTCCAAAATAGAGCTCCTTTATTTTTTTTATATGACTTTGAAACATTCCATTCTTTAAATAAATCTCAAGTGCCCCCTGCGAAAGAACGGAATTATTAAAATCAGCAGTAAACTTGTAGCGTGAAAAATGGCTGCTCATTATTTGGGGAAGAATGATAGTGGCAATCCTTAAACCAGGGAGAAAAATCTTAGAAAAACTCTTTATATAAATAACTCTTCCAGAAGGGGTGTATGAAAATAATGGATCAGATTTTGTGCTCGGATCGTCGTTGGCTTAGGAAGAGGAGTAATCGCCTCAATTTTAGTTGCTATAATCTTGATTGGAAGAAAAGAAAGATTACCTACTGCTCATCAGTTTAAAAGCTTATTAATGGTTTCTTTAGGCGCTGTGCTAGGATTTCCCTTACTTACTTCTTGGGCAATGACTAGCTTACCAGTATCTCATGGAGCGGTGGAGTTGGCCCTATTACCTTTAGCTACAGCTGGCTTTGCCATGATGAGAGCGGGGGAAATCCCATCTCGTAAGTTTTGGCTGTCTAGTATAGCAGGTGCCCTAGCCGTAATCATTTATGCAATTTATCTTGGGTTGGGACAGTTACATATTGCAGACTTTGCATTATTGGCTGCTGTCGTAATACTCGGGCTTAGTGGCATGCTTGCACAAGAACTAGGTAGCTGGCAAGTGATTGCATGGGCCATTATTATTGCGGTCCCTTTTCTAATCATACCAGTATCTCTAAACGTTTCTGGAGAGATGTTACATGCACCTTTAAAAGCTTGGATTAGCTTTTTATATTTAGCGATTGTAAGTCAATTTCTAGCCTATGTAGCATGGTATGGTGGAATGGCAATGGGCGGTATTTCTAGAGTTAGCCAAATACAATATTTACAGCCATTTTTAATGATTATTTTTGCAGCTTTATTTCTTCATGAATCGATTACAGTATTTACAATTGTTATTGCAATTGCTGTTGTGTTGTCCGTTATAATTGGCAAAAATGCTTCTATAGTAAAAAAAGACTCTGTATGAGTGTACGAAAAACTAGAGAAGCTTTATAGTATCTTAGTATATATGGCTAATTCGTTTTATAATAGCCTAAGGAGGTGCTGTAAAGTGAAGGTGAAATTTTTTACTCGGGCTAATTGCGGGCTTTGTATGGAAGGTTTGGATACTCTAAAGCTTGTACAAGAGGACTTGGGTTTTCATATCGATATCATTGATATTGAAGAAGATGAGGCAGTACATGAAAAGTATATGCTAATGATTCCAGTAGTAGAAAAGGATGGGCAAGTCATACAATATGGTGATATAGATTACGCAACATTGATGGAGCATTTATCTTGCGAATAGAATAAACAAATGAGTAGCAAATTGCACATTTAAAAAAAGCAAACACTTTATTTAAATTTCGCATTTCTCCTGCTAGATAAAATGGCAGCGAAGAAAGAGCGGAATTTTTTTATTTTATCAGGTGAGAATTCAGGACAATCTCAATGTTGAAGCTTGTTTTAATCGTTAACAATCTTACAATTCACAAATTGTTCAATGAAAGCGTTTTGAATTTGAACAGTTTGTGAAGACCTTCACATTACGCTTTCTTTTTAAATAAATCGGAGTAGAATAAGAGTCAAGAAAGAAATTGTTATAAAACAGTTTAAAAAAATATCACGATTTCTAGTGGTTGTTATATTACAAAAACAAATTCGAAGGGAGATTTTACAATGTGGGTTATTACAGTATTTGAGAAAAAAGATGTTCGTATTTTTGAGTATACAAATAAAATTGAAGCAACAAAAGCTTTAGAAGGTTTCAAGAAAAACGCCATTCTATCTTTTACAAAATAAGACAAATAAGGTCTCATAACTATCTTAAAGTTATGGGGCCCTTTTTTTATAATTGGAAACTAACCAATATTAATTTTTTTCCAATTTCCATAGCATACACTTGCTCTTTAACTCAAAGCATATTATAATAAAATCATAAGTGGGACGCAAAATGACATCGTGGGATAAAATAGGACCCGCTACTATTTAAAAGGGAGTAGATAGATATGTTATCTGTACCTGAGGCACAGCAAAGGCTACTTCCAGAAATGTATCTGCTTCTTCAAACAAGATACCGTATTTTGCAGACAATCCAGCTAATGCAGCCTATTGGGCGTCGCACACTTGCAGAATCACTAAAAATGACTGAACGAGAAATACGGAAAGAAACAGATATTTTACGTGAGCAAGGGTTATTAGTTTCCCAAAAGTCGGGTATGGTATGTACAGATGACGGTGAAGTAGTAATAGAAAAATTAAGAACGTTGGTCTATGAATGGTCGGGTCTTACCCAGTTAGCAAAATTACTGGAAAAGCATTTTGGTTTACAGCATGTGATTGTTGTACCAGGTGATTATAATGAGGACGATACGGTACTAACCTTACTTGGTAGGGAGGCAGCGCAAGTATATTTATCCTCTAGTTTTGATGGTCAGGTGGTGGCTGTTACTGGTGGTAAATCTGTTGCGTCACTCACACCATTTCTACATCCTGCACATGCACAAAACATTACTTTTGTAGCTGCACGTGGTGGCATTGGACATGAAATGCAAATGCAAGCCAACACACTTGTTGCAACATTTGCCATGCAGATGGATGCACAATATCGCACCTTGTTTTTACCTGAGCATTTAAGCGAGCAGGCATATCAAGCTATGCTAACAGAGCCAATGGTAACGGAAATGATAGATTATTATGAGCATGCAGATTGTGTTATCCATGGTATTGGCTCTGCGGAGGAAATGGCTTTAAGGCGGAACTCATCGCCTGAGGATTTACGAATTCTCGAAGAAAAGGGTGCTGTGAGTGAAGCATTTGGCTATTATTTTAATGCTGCAGGTGAGATTGTTCATCGAATTCGTACGATTGGTATTCAGCTTGAGCAGGTTCAAGGAAGTAAGCAAGTAATTGCAGTTGCAGCGGGTAAACAAAAAGTGAAGGCAATGCTATCGTATTTTAAGGTTGCACCAAAGCAAACCATATTTATTACTGATGAGGCAGCCGCAAAAGCTATCGCTGCGGGTTTACCTTCTTTATAGAATGGTATTGGTTTGAAAAAGTAACTCTACTTCAGAGAGTGTTCAACACTCTCTGGTTGAGCATAAAGCCATTTTGGCAAAATAATCATTTAAACATTATTGGAGGAATTGACAATGGCATTAAAATTAGCGATTAATGGATTTGGGCGTATTGGACGTTTAGTATTTCGTGAAGCAATGAAGCACGATGAATTCGAAGTAGTTGCAGTAAATGATTTAACAGATGCTGGTCAGCTTGCACATTTATTAAAATATGATTCAGTACACGGTATCTACGATGCTGAGGTTTATGCAGAAGGCGATTCTTTCATTGTGAATGGAAAAAATGTGAAAGTGTATGCTGAAAAAGATCCTACTCAATTACCATGGGGGGAGCTGGGAGTGGACGTTGTACTTGAATGTACAGGTAAATTCCGCTCTATGGAAGAAGTGAGTAAGCATATTGAAGCAGGTGCTAAAAAAGCAATTCTTTCAGCACCAGCGAAGGGGGCAATGCCTACATTTGTAATGGGTGTTAATCATGAGGATTACAATCCTGAAACAGACGATGTTATTTCAAATGCTTCTTGTACAACGAACTGTTTAGCACCTGTAGCGAAAATATTAGATGAGAAATTCGGTATTGTCCGCGGTATGATGACAACAATTCACTCTTACACGAACGATCAACGTATTCTTGACTTCCCACACTCTGATCCACGTCGTGCACGTGCAGGGGCTGTGTCAATGATTCCAACAACAACAGGGGCGGCTGTAGCAGTTTCTAAAGTTTTACCACAATTAAAAGGTAAATTAGATGGCTTTTCTATGCGTGTACCAACACCAAACGTTTCATGTGTTGATTTAGTAGTAGAGCTAAAAGCGGAAGTAACGAAGGAATCTATTAATGCGGCATTAAAAGAAGCCTCAGAAAATGAACTTAAAGGTATTTTAGGATACAATGAATTACCTTTAGTGTCTATTGACTATAATGGCAATCATGATTCTTCGATAGTGGATGGTCTTTCTACGATGGTGTTAGAAAACAGTATGGTGAAGGTTCTAGCATGGTATGATAACGAAATTGGTTATTCTACTCGTTTAATGGACTTAGCTTTATATATTGCAGAAAAAGGATTCAATCATAAATAAGCGTCATATTTCAAAAATAAAAGTAAAAAGTGTGACATAATACCGCTTTTTAGGTATAAAAAGTATAGCCTTTATAATATCGAAAAGATATAATATACAAGGGTAAAGAGAGTAAGGGATGTTTTACCCCTTACTCTTTTTTTATCTTGATTTAGCATGCATCCCAAACATCTACTAAATCAAGATAAAGCTCTGAGGGATGTCACGGATTAGATTGGAGCTTTTTCAAGCGAGCTCGAAAAAAAGCCAATTTTTCTGGAGCGTCATTGATACATGAAAATAGCGTTGAATGAATAGGTGCAAAGTTTAACTAATGATCTTTAAACAAATGTATATACAATCGCAAGACATAGAACGTGACTTTTGTTACTATAAAAGCAAGTAAAAGGGTACTTTATCAAAAGCTGGTTACTTTAGCGAATCTAAGGGATATGCTTTTTATTGAATATAATGATTGTGAAAAATTGAGGAGCCAAGATGGGTGATCCAAAGATTTCACAAATTAAAAACTTTGAAGGGGGTTTCTTCATGTTAAATAAGAAGACGATGAAAGATATTGAGGTAAAAGGGCAGCGTGTATTTGTACGTGTCGATTTTAATGTACCGATGGCGGAGGGTGTGATTACGGATGATACACGTATTCGTGCAGCAATCCCTACAATTGAATATTTAGTGGAGCAGGGTGCTAAAGTAATTTTAGCCTCTCACTTGGGACGTCCAAAGGGTGAAGTAAAAGAAGAAATGCGTCTAACAGCTGTAGGAGTTCGATTAGCTGAATTAATTGGTAAGCCTGTTACTAAATTGGATGAATCAATTGGTAAAGAGGTAGAGGAAGCTGTTGCCAACATGCAAGATGAAGACATTCTTTTACTAGAAAATGTACGTTTCCACGCTGGTGAAGAGAAAAACGACCCAGCACTCGCAGAAGCATTTGCAAAATTAGCGGATGTCTATGTCAATGATGCTTTTGGTGCAGCTCACCGTGCACACGCCTCAACAGAAGGTATTGCAAAGCATGTACCAGCTGTTTCAGGTTTCCTAATGCAAAAGGAATTAGATGTATTAGGAAAAGCATTATCTAATCCTGAGCGTCCCTTTACTGCTATTATCGGTGGTGCTAAAGTGAAGGATAAGATCGGTGTTATTGAAAGCTTGCTGGAAAAGGTAGACCATTTAATTATTGGTGGGGGTTTATCATTTACATTCATTAAAGCGCAAGGGTATGATATCGGCAAATCTTTATTGGAAGAAGACAAAATTGAGTTAGCTAAATCTTTTATTGAAAAAGCAAAGGCAAAAGGCGTGCAATTACATATGCCGATTGATGCAGTTGTTGCAAATGAATTTTCAAAAGATGCAGAAACGAAGATTGTAGATGTAGACGCAATTCCAGCGGATTGGATGGGCTTAGATATTGGTCCAAAAACAGCAGCAAATTATGCAGAGGTCATTCAGAATTCTAAATTAATCATTTGGAATGGTCCAATGGGTGTCTTTGAAATGGATAAATTTGCGAATGGTACAAAAACTGTAGCTTCGGCAATGGCTAATACAGCAGGTTATACAGTAATTGGCGGTGGCGATTCTGCAGCAGCTGTTGAAAAATTTGAAGTAGCGGATAAAATGGATCACATTTCTACAGGCGGCGGTGCTTCATTAGAATTAATGGAAGGTAAAGAGCTTCCTGGAATTGTGGCATTAAACGATAAATAAACTATTGGAGGCAAAACGATGCGTAAACCAATTATTGCAGGTAACTGGAAAATGTATAAAACATTTGAAGAGGCCATCCAGTTTGTCGATGCTATACAGGACAAACTCCCTTCAAATGACAAAGTGGATGCTGTTGTTTGCGCACCAGCACTTTACTTACCTACACTTGTGCAGGTTGCTAGTGAATCGGAGCTGGCGATTGGTGCACAAACAATGCATTATGAAAATGAAGGTGCGTTTACAGGGGAAATTAGTCCAGCTCAGCTAGCAAGCGTGGAAGTAGACTATGTTATTTTAGGACACTCTGAACGACGTGAATACTACAATGAAACAGATGAGGCCATTAATAAAAAGGTAGCAGCTGCACTAGCACATAACATCGTACCAATTATTTGCTGTGGTGAAACGCTCACAGAACGTGAAGCAGGAACGACTGAGCAAAAGGTTGCTAGTCAAATCAAAGCGGCACTTGCTGGATTTGAAGCGCAACAGGTAGAGCATATGGTCATTGCCTATGAGCCAATTTGGGCAATTGGTACAGGTAAAACAGCAACGGCCGAAGATGCAAATCAAGTATGTGGAGCCATCCGTGCAGTTGTGGAAAGTTTATATAATGCTGAAACAGCGGCTGCTTTGCGTATTCAATACGGCGGCAGTGTGAAGCCTGAAAATATCGCAGAATTATTATCAAAAGAGCATATTGATGGTGCCTTAGTTGGTGGTGCTAGCTTACAACCAGAATCATATTTAACATTATTGGAGGCGGCGGCAAATGCCTAAAAAGCCAGTAGCATTAATTATTTTAGATGGCTTCGCATTTCGTGATGAAACATTTGGAAATGCAGTAGCACAAGCAAATAAGCCTAATTTTGATCGTTATTGGAACCAGTATCCCCATGCTACATTAACAGCAGCAGGTGAAGCAGTAGGGTTACCAGAAGGTCAAATGGGCAATTCTGAAGTTGGGCACTTAAACATCGGTGCTGGACGTGTTGTTTATCAAAGCTTAACACGTTTAAATAAATCGATTCGTGAAGGTGACTTCTTTACAAATCCAGCATTTTTAGATGCAGTGGCACATGTAAAGGCACATCAGTCTAAGCTGCATGTGATGGGCTTACTGTCAGATGGAGGTGTTCATAGTCATTATGAGCATATGTTTGCCCTATTAAAGCTTGTTAAACAGCAGGGCTTAGAAGATGTTTTTGTACATGGCTTCTTAGATGGTCGAGATGTTGGACCAACAACAGCATTAGATTATATCGAAGAAACTGAAAAACAAATGGCTGAAATTGGCGTAGGTCAATTTGCTTCCATTCATGGACGTTACTATGCAATGGATCGTGATAAACGGTGGGATCGTGTGGCTTTAACTTACAATGTACTTGTTGATGGTGTTGGTCAAACGGCAGATAGTGCAAAAAGTGGTGTAGCAGCATCCTATGAGCGTGAGGTAACAGATGAATTTGTGATTCCATTTAGTATTTATGAGCATGGAGAGCCAGTGGCAACAATTAACGATAATGACGCAGTAATTTTCTTTAATTTCCGTCCTGACCGTGCCATTCAATTGTCTAAAGTATTTACAAATAATGAATTTGATGGCTTTGCTTTATCAGCTAAGCATCCAAAAAATTTAAAATATGTTTCCTTCACACACTATAGTGATGAAGTCCATGCTCAGGTAGCCTATGAGAATGACAACCTAAAAAACACGATAGGTGAAGTGTTAGCTACAAATGGTAAAACACAGCTACGAATTGCAGAAACAGAAAAATATCCGCATGTGACATTCTTTATGAGTGGTGGACGTGAGGAGAAATTTGAAGGGGAAGAACGTATTTTAATTGCATCCCCAAAGGTTGCGACATACGACTTAAAACCTGAAATGTCTGCCTATGAAGTGACAGAAGCCTTGCTTGCAGAAATTGCGGCTGAAAAATTTGATGGGATTATCCTTAATTTTGCTAATCCAGATATGGTGGGGCATAGTGGAATGCTAGAGCCAACAATTAAAGCGATAGAAGCAGTCGATGAATGTCTAGGGAAAGTAGTAGATGCACTTCTTGCAAAAGGTGGTGCAGCTATTATTACAGCTGACCATGGTAACTCTGATGAAGTGCTAACTTTAGCAGGAGAGCCAATGACAGCTCATACAACAAATCCTGTTCCAGTAATTGTGACGAAACCGAATTTAGTTTTACGAAATGGTGGCATTTTAGCCGATTTGGCGCCAACCATGTTAGAATTATTAGAGGTATCGCAGCCTACTGAAATGACAGGACAATCATTAATTGAAAAAGAGGAGAATTAATTATGCCATTTATTACACAAGTTTATGCGCGCGAAGTTTTAGACTCACGTGGGAACCCAACAGTAGAGGTTGAAGTATTTACAGAATCAGGAGCTTTTGGACGTGCAATCGTACCATCAGGAGCATCTACAGGTGAATACGAAGCAGTAGAATTACGCGATGGTGACCAATCTCGTTACCTAGGCAAAGGTGTATTAAAAGCAGTTGAAAATGTTAACACAATTATTGCGCAAGAATTAGAAGGAAACTATTCAGTTCTTGATCAAGTCGTAATCGACAAAACTTTAATCGAGCTAGATGGCACAGAAAATAAAGGGAAATTAGGTGCTAACGCAATTCTAGGTGTATCCATGGCAGTTGCACATGCTGCGGCAGATTATTTAGATGTACCTCTTTATCAATATCTTGGTGGCTTTAACTCAAAACAGTTACCTGTACCAATGATGAATATCTTAAATGGTGGCGCACATGCTGACAATAATGTAGATATTCAAGAATTTATGGTGATGCCTGTGGGCGCAGAATCATTCCGTCATGCATTACGTATGGGTGCTGAAATCTTCCATAGCCTAAAAGCTGTTTTAAAAGCAAAAGGCTATAACACAGCAGTAGGTGATGAAGGTGGTTTCGCACCAAATCTTGGTTCTAACGAAGAAGCCATTACTGTAATTTTAGAAGCAATCGAAAAAGCAGGCTATAAACCAGGTGAGGAAATAAAACTTGCTATGGACGTAGCATCATCTGAATTATTTAATAAAGAAGATGGCAAATATCACTTAGACGGTGAAGGTGTTGTGAAAACTTCTGAAGAAATGGTTGATTGGTACGAAGAATTAACAAGCAAATACCCAATCATTTCAATTGAAGACGGCTTAGATGAAAATGACTGGGCTGGACACAAGCTATTAACGGATCGTATTGGTGGTCGCGTTCAATTAGTAGGTGATGATCTATTTGTAACAAATACGAAAAAATTGTCAGCTGGAATTGAGCAAGGCGTAGGAAATTCAATCCTTATAAAAGTAAACCAAATCGGTACGTTAACAGAAACATTTGAAGCAATTGAAATGGCAAAACGTGCTGGTTATACAGCAGTTATCTCTCACCGTTCTGGTGAATCAGAAGATGCAACAATTGCTGATATCGCAGTAGCAACAAACGCTGGCCAAATTAAAACGGGTGCTCCATCACGTACAGACCGCGTAGCGAAATACAACCAACTTCTTCGTATTGAAGATCAACTAGGTGCAACAGCTGAGTATCTTGGTTTACATTCATTCTATAACTTAAAGTAAGCAGTAGTTTTAAGCGAAAATGCTTTGAACTTAGTAATACACAACCTTTTTATACAACTTGAACTATGTTGTACATTTAGGTGAATTTAGCAATACTTATGTATTGTTTCAACCTCTGATTTATAAGTGTGATAAACACTTGTAGATTGGGGGTTTTTTATATGCTTATCAAAGACTTGTTAAAAGAATTTACATTCGAATTGCAGATTAAAAATTATTCAATCAGAACAACAGAAACTTATAACTACAATACAACTCATTTCATTCAATATCTGGATGAGTTTCATGACGTGAATGAAATTGAAGACATTTCTACAGTTCATGTAAAAAAATATATTCAACATCAATTAAATCTTGGTAAAAAAGCGACTTACATTAACACCGTAATTAAATCGTTTAGGTCGTTTTACACGTATTTAGTAGCAGAAGAGTATGTAACGTTAAACATCATGGCACGTACCAAATTGTTGAAGGAAGATAAAACTGTTATATCTACATTTACTGACCAAGAAATTGCGAAAATGATTGAAGCATACGATTTTAAAACGTATTTGAACGCCCGAAACAAAGTGATTATTGCTATGTTTGCAGATACAGCCATTAGATGTTTGGAATTAATAAATTTAGAGGTAGATTGGGTGGACAGGTCCTCGCACAGCCTCGGACGAGGAGCAAGCATTCTTGCTCCTTCACCTCAGCCTTCACTGCGTTCGTCTTCGGTTATCGTTGTTTTTTGAATATTAATATTCAATAGGTGCCTCGTTATTTGACGCTTTTTCTATATATAGCAATTGCGTCATTTATTGAGTCACTTGCTGTATTAACCAATAATATTTACCGTAAGATTCCGATTTTCTGGAAGTCTCACGTTTACTGACCAATTCATATTTGATTCCACCGTCTTGAAGGAATTTGTTAACTGATGAAAGTAATGTACTAAAGGTTATCAAAAATAACGTCATCCAAACGGTGACAATAGCATTATGTGTGTTTGCCATGATTATTGGTATATTCGTTGCTTTTCATATTTAAAGCATTCCTGAAAAGACCCTGAAACGGAAGAAATGATTAAACAATCAGAAATACGAAATGCAGAACATGCTAAATGGTATGAGGAATTGAAAAAGAAAAATGGGTGGGACGATTAGAATTTAAAAATTTATCACATGAATGTTGAAATTTAAATTAATCAGCGTAATTATGCGCTCATATAGGTACTCTATATATCGGAGAGTACCTGTCACGTATACTGTACGTTTCGACTTTTCATTGCCATAACTACAGGTTATTTCAATGTTGTGTTATTATTATCCTAATTACATAATATAAACCAATATAAAATTACATAATGATACAAAATTATTGAGGGGTAATAACATGAAAAGAAAAACAAAGGCGACTATCGTTCTCATTGGAATATTGGGCATTTTTGGTGGAATTTTTGGTTACTTCAAATTCACCGAACAAATGGAGAAACCTGTTCCTGAAAAAGAAAAAGCAGCCGTGGGATATGTCGAAGAAACGTCTGAAGATAATATTGTTTCAGAAAAAGAAAAAGAAGCAGAAGTAGAATATGTTGAAAAAACTTCTGAAGAAATCGCTTTGGAAAAACAATATCCTGACGATTTACCAGATTATAAAATGCTATACGCCATTCATACTATGTCTCATCAAAAAGTTGAAACTGACGGAAAATGGGGACATGAGCAAATCACACAGGCCAAAATTGACCGATTGTTAGCTATAGCCAAAAAAAATGTAAACGGTTATGTATATCAAGAATTTTACATCGAAATATTGGAAAGATGGTCAAAAGGTGATTTTTCACATTCGGTAGAAGATCACAATTTCGTTTGGGAACGTGAAGGTGGCACTGCCGACTCTGGAGGGAAAGCAACTCGTTTATTTACTGCTGAAGAGGAAAAAGAATATGTGGAACAGTTTTTCGGAAATAAGCAATAGCACGTGGTTAATTTAACCAACAAGAAATCGTGCTCGTTACATTTTTCATTGCTACAACATAAAGATATTTCAATAAGAGATTATTGAAATATCAATTACGGAATCCACCAAATCACTAAGATACAAAAAAATTATCGGTGGAGGTTTTTATATGACAGAAGAAGAGTATCATCAAATATTTAGGCTTACATTCATTTTATAATTTAAAATATTTTGAGCCACTTACAAAAATCGCCTCAAAGGTTATCTAATGACCTAGTAGGCGATTTTTTTTTGTAAGTACGGTAAGCAGACAAGTGATAATAAAGTTATTTAATTCTTAATGGGGCAGTTTAGTTGAAGAGCGTGGTATAGTCGGTTAGTAAAGGAGCATTTTCCTATGAATAGAGAAGAAAGAAAAACGCGTTTAGAATATCTAATCCAAGAAAGAAAGAAACATGAAGAGAAATTGGAAAAGGAGCAACAAATCTCGGTCATGTTAGAGCTGTTCCCTGAAAAGAGCACAGTGGATATATTAGATGAGAGCGAAAGTGAAAAAATTGAAAGTAAAATGACAAATTGCTTTCCGATTGCATTTTGGGGAAGAATTGATTGGGAAAAGGTGAGTAAAAAAATTATTCTTACTAAAGAAGACATATTGAATATTCCTACCGTCCTAACTAATCAATCGTTGGATATTTCAATTCCTGTTTATCTTATTGTTGGGATTTACAAATACCCATTGGTAAAGACCTCCTTACTTACAATACTAGAAAGCATTGAGGATATTATGGATATGGGACCAGACCAATGGATTTATAGTCCAACGTTAAGATATGTAATTGAATTTTGTCATGATGATGTAATAACAATAGGTTGGATATGATGGGTTTATTTGGGTGCTGTTAATTCAGTAGGTTTTCTTAAAAGTTCTAATAAACCCACAATTTCCTATATATAATAATCTCTTTAAAAGGTTTAAAGATGTAAAATGTAGAATTACTATTAAAAACATATTGGTAGGAGGGAAAACACTATGCATAACTTATCAGGAAAGGTTATTCTCGTCACAGGTGCAAGCTCTGGTATTGGCCTTGCCACGGTCGAATTGATGGCATCTAAAGGGGCTAAAGTAATTATTAATTATCATTCAAATGTGGAGGGTGCCAAAGAAGCCGTTCAACGTATTCAAAAAAATAATGGAGAAGCCATTGCAATTCAAGCTGATGTTATTAATAAAGAAGAAGTGGACTCAATGGTTGAACAAGCTATTTCCTCATTTGGCACCATTGACGTTTTAGTTAATAATGCTGGCGGTGGCATCCGCCAAAGTACATTTATGGATATGAGTGAAGAGCTATGGGAAGAAACGTTCAAATTAAATGTAAACAGCGTTCTCTTATGTTCCCAAGCTGTATTAAAATATATGATTCCCAAAAAAAGCGGGAAAATTATTAATGTATCTTCAGCGGCTGCACGTATTGGAGGGGCAGGAGAAAGTATTCATTATGCATCTGCGAAAGGAGCGATTAATACAATGACGATTGGAATGTCAAGAGAGTTAATTGAATATGGAATAATCGTGAATGGGGTAGCACCTGGAATGGTAGAAACACCTTTTCATGATAAATTTGCTCCTGGCGATAATCGACTTGAGCGTATGACATCATCCGTACCTATAAAACGGGCTGCAACACCTATGGAAATAGCAGAGGTAATTGCCTTCCTTTCCTCTGATGCTTCAAATTATATCCTTGGGGAAATTATGAATGTTAGTGGTGGGAGATAATTGGAGAGGATAGATTTTGTAGTGGTTAGGAATGTAGATGACTTTTTGGCTGGTTAAAGGTAAATGTCGATAATTGAAACATCCCTGATTTCCTTATATAATCAATATAGGAACAAGTATTCGGGGAGGTTGTAAGGATGGACAAGTTTTATTAAAGCACATTGATAAACTCCCCCTTACAAAAAAGAACAAGTCTATCAATGAGGAAAACGTTATGTTGAACCTTCTTCCTCTGTCGATGAACGTTTAATCAATGAAATGAGGGAGACTCGCTTTAAAGATGGGTTCAAGTGCCCTCACCGTAATTCTGTGCACGTGGTTCGATTCGGGAAATACAATGGTCGTCAACGCTATCGTTTTAAATCTTGCAGGAAGAGGCTTTACTTACGATTGTTTACGCTTATCAAAATTCGCTGCATAGTTCTTATTTGCTATTATTACAGTGGTTGACAAAAGCACTTAATCACAAGGAGGTATAAGCTATGAAAATCAATAGAATAGATCATGTGAGTATAAACGTAAATGATCTTTCAGAGGCTAAAGCGTTTTTTCTTGATTTAGGACTTGAAGTGCAAGCGGAATGGGAATTGGATGGAGAACAGTTGGACCGAATAGTTGGGCTTAATGATGTTAAAACGGCATGTGTAGCATTGGGAATGCCAGATGGTCAGGCATGGATAGAGCTAGTTAAATTTCATACGCCGTCAGATGAAAAAAATATTCACCAACCTTTTGCAAATACGCTGGGTATCCGACATATTTGTTTTGCTGTTGAAGATATTGAAGCTATTGTTGCAAATTTGAAAAAGAAGGGCACGGAAATCTTTAGTGAGATACAGCAATATGAAGAAAGTTATAAGTTATGCTACGTTCGTGGTCCAGAGGGAATTATTTTAGAGTTGGCGGAGAAAATCAAATAAACAGACGATATGCTGACATATATAGAAACACTTTCGCTTATTTAAACACACTGATATTTCAGACTGGACGGCTATCTTTTTTAGGGGCAGTCGTTCTTTCTTCTTGTTGGACAAACCGGGGCATTGGCTAATAAAAATGGTGAACCTTGATAAATGAAGGTTCCCCTAATTTATTATATAAATAAACAACCTTTAAATTTAACAGAGCCTTTCTTTAAAGAGCTTTACTACATTTTATTGTAGTAAAGCTCTAATATTTTTATATGAAAACTAAATACTTTCACTTAACATCGAGAACTGCTCGGGTAAGAAAGAAAATCGCTCAGGAAGGGTCGAGAACTGCTCGGGTAAGAAAGAAAATCGCTCAGGAAGAGTCGAGAACTGCTCGGGTAAGAAAGAAAATCGCTC